>NZ_JBPKJP010000019.1:0-47850 GCF_051217035.1 Lysobacter sp. 1R34A | reverse complement strand
GCAGGCGCGCACGCGCGAAGCCGCCGGCCGCGCCGCGCTGCGCCCGGCCTTCGCCGGCAGCGACGTCGACCCGCATGCGATCCGCTCGGCGCGCGACAACGAGGTCATGGCCGAACTCGCCGGGGCGATCGCCTGGAACGTGTCCGCGGTCGAATCGCTGCAGTCGCTGCCGTTGGCGCAGGCGGCCGTGCACGCGCAACCCGCAGAGCGTCCTCTCGGCGCGGGCGGGGGTCCAGGGTCGGATCGCAACGAGACTTCGGGGGCCGAGAAAAGCGAAGCCGGGCAGGAGCGTGGCTTCGATGACGCAGGTGCGGCGGTTGTGGGCCCGGCTACCCCAGTTGGCCTCGTCGTCTGCAATCCGCCCTACGACGCGCGCCTCGCCGCCGATCCCGCGCTGTACCGCGCGCTCGGCGACGCGCTCAAGCGGTTGGTGCCGAGTTGGCGCGCGAGCCTGCTGTGCGGCGACGCCGCGCTGGCCCAGGCCACCGGCCTGCGCGCCGGCAAGAAGTACCAGATCTTCAACGGCGCGATCGAATGCGCGCTGATCGTATGCGACCCGATCGCCCGCGTCGGCCATGCCGAACAGCGGGCCAAGGCCGAGGATGCGGCGCCGCAGCCCTTGTCGGAAGGCGCGCAGATGGTCGCCAACCGGCTGCGCAAGAACCTGCGCAAGCTCAAGTCTTGGCGCGAACGCGAGGGCATCACCTGCTTCCGCGCCTACGACGCCGACCTGCCCGAGTATTCGGCCGCGATCGACGTCTACGTCAGCGACGAAGCCGAACCGCGGACCTATCTGCACATCCAGGAATACGCCGCGCCGGCCGACATCCCCGAGGCCGACCAGCGCCGCCGCCGCAACGAGCTGTTCGCCGCCGCGCGCGAGGTGTTCGCGGTGCCGCGCGAGCGCGTCGCCCTGAAGACCCGCAGCCGCGGCAAGGGCGGCAGCAAGTACGGCCAGCTCGACCGGCGCGGCGAGGTGCTGGTCGTGCGCGAAGGCGCCGCGCGCCTGCGCGTGAACCCGTTCGACTATCTCGACACCGGCCTGTTCCTCGACCACCGGCCGATGCGCCTGCGCATCGCCGCCGAGGCGCGCGGCCGCCGGTTCCTCAACCTGTTCGGCTACACCGGCGCGGCCACCGTGCAGGCCGCGGTCGGCGGCGCCAGCGAAACCACCACGGTCGACTTGTCGGCGACCTATCTGCAGTGGTGCGCCGACAACCTGCGCGAGAACGGCACGGGCGGCGCCCAGCACCGGCTGGTGCAGGCCGATGCGCTGGCCTGGCTGGAAGCCGACCGCAGCCGCTTCGACCTGATCTTCTGCGACCCGCCGACCTTCTCCAATTCCGCGCGCGCCGACGACTTCGACATCCAGCGCGAACACGTGCGCCTGCTGCGCGCCGCGGTCGCGCGCCTGGCCGACAACGGCGTGCTGTATTTTTCCAACAACTTCCGCCGCTTCCGCCTCGACACCGAAGCGGTGGCGCAGTTCGCTCGGTGCGAAGAAATCAGCGCCGAGACCATCCCGCCGGATTTCGCCCGCGATGCGCGGATACATCGCTGCTGGCGAGTGGAACCGCGTTGAGGCGGTCGCCGGTGGTTTCGGTCGCAACAGGCGGATGCTCCGCTGTGGAGTTCCAGCCATGAAGCCGCATCGCAAAGTCGGAACCTGGACGTTTTTCCGCCAGTGGCTCAAGAACCCGCTGCGAGTGGCCGCGGTGGCGCCGTCGAGCGCCGAACTGGCGGCGGCGATGATCGCCGAGCTGCCCGACGACGTCACCCGGGTGATCGAGCTCGGCGGCGGCACCGGCGCGATCACCCGCGCCTTGCTCGCTGCCGGCATTCGCGACGAAGACCTGCTGGTGCTGGAGCTCAACGAAGAGCTGCACGCGCACCTGCACCTGCGCTTCCCGCGCGTGCCGGTGCTGCTGGGCGATGCGCGCGAACTGCCGCAGCTGGCGCGTGCGCACGGCTATCTCAAGCAGGGGCCGGCCGATGCGATCGTGTCCGGGCTCGGCCTGTTGACCATGCCGCATCCGTTGCAGCGCGACATCCTCAAGGCCGCGTTCGCATGCCTCAAGGACGATGGCGTGTTCGTGCAATTCACCTACGGCCCGGCCGCGCCGGTCGCCGATGCGGTCGCCCGCGCGCTGTCGCTGCAGGTGCGCCGCGGCGATTTCGTGCTGCGCAACGTGCCGCCGGCGACGGTGTTCGTGTATTCGCGCGTCCGGCGCTAGCCGCGGACACGAGGGTAGCAGCGGCGTAGGCCGCGACTGCGCCGCCTCGACCTCGCGGCGCCCTCGGCCGCGGCCCTGCAGGAGAGCGACGTGAGTCGCGACCAAGGGACGCGCGGAAGTAGCAAGGCTGACGTCATTCATCGAAGCCGCGCGTTTTCGCCAGGGTAGGAGCGACGTGAGTCGCGACCAAGGGCCGCGCAGAGGTAACAGTGCCGATGTCAACGATCGAGGCCGTCAACCATCGCAGGGGTAGGAGCGGCGCAAGCCGCGATCACGCAACCCCGATCGCCTACGCCGCCATTCGCAGACTCGCGGTCGCGGCTTGCGCCGCTCCTACTCCCGCGAAAGGATGTCGCTTCGATGGCGACGCTGGCGTTGTTGCTTCCGCGCGTCCTGCGGTCGCGGCTCACGCCGCTCCTACAGGGGATGGCGTCGCCGTCCGCCGATTCCTTGTTGCTGGCTTCGGCTTTGGCTGCGCTCGCCTCGATCTCACGAAGGCTAAAGAAGACCCGGAGGGCGGCCTGCAGGGATGCAGGCCGTTTTTCATCGGGACAGGGATGTCCCGTATGAAAAATCCCTGCGACGGCGCCGCTCGTGCGGGCCCTTGATTCAAACAAAAGCATTTTTCTTTGGTTACCTTTCTTTTGTTGCTTTAGACAAAAGAAAGTAACCCGCCGCTTTAGTGGCGGAAGCTTTGGGTTTGATCTTGATCTTCGATGAGAGATGCGCCGCGAGACCGTAACGGCGCGGTCGCGGCTTGCGCCGCTCCTACCCTGGCGAAAGCACACCGCTTCGATGAATCGCAACGGCCTTGTCGGCTCTGCGAGTCCCTTGGTCGCGGCTTGCGCCGCTCCTACCCCTGCGAAAGGATGTCGCCTCGATGGGCGACGCTGGCGTTGTTGCTTCCGCGCGTCCCGCGGTCGCGGCTCACGCCGCTCCTACAGGTGATGGCGTCGCCGTCCATCGATTCCTTGTTGCTGGCTTCGGCTTTGGCTGTGCGCCGCCGCGCTCTCGCGACGGCCATCGAAGACCCGGAGGGCGGCCTGCATGGATGCGGGCCGTTTTTCATCGGGACAGGGATGTCCCGTATGAAAAATCCCCGCGGAAGCACCGAACGCGCGGGCCTGTGATTCAAAACAAAGCATTTTTCTTTGGTTACCTTTCTTTTGTTGCTTTAGACAAAAGAAAGTAACCCGCCGCTTTAGTGGCGGGAGCTTTGGGTTTGATCTTGATCTTCGATGAGAGATGCGCCGCGAGACCGTAACGGCGCGGTCGCGGCTTGCGCCGCTCCTACCCTGGCGAAAGCACACCGCTTCGATGAATCGCAACGGCCTTGTCGGCTCTGCGAGTCCCTTGGTCGCGGCTTGCGCCGCTCCTACCCCTGCGAAAGCGCGCCGCTTCGACGGACGGCGACGGGCTTTGTCATCCCTGCGCGCCCCAAAGTCGCGGCAGGCCCAGTTCCTATCCTGGGGTCGCCTGATATCGTTCCATTGATGTAACTGATGTTTGCGTGTAAGTCGGTATTGTTCCATATTCGAAGTGTCATCCTAGCGCCCATCGCCAATACGGCGTTCCGTCAGGAGCACACCCATGGCCACCGCCACCCCTACCGCTTACGCCCGCGTCGGCCGCAAATTGCGCGGCCAGGCGACCTCCGACGGCGCCGGCGTCCGCCTGACCCGGGTCATCGGCGGCGCGGAGCTGCCCGATCTGGATCCCTTCCTGCTGCTCGACGAGTTCGGCACCGACCGCCCGGAGGATTACCTCGCCGGCTTCCCGGAGCATCCGCACCGCGGCTTCGAAACCGTCACCTACATGCTCGACGGGCGCATGCGCCACCGCGACAACCACGGCAACGAAGGCGTGCTCGTGCCCGGCAGCGTGCAGTGGATGACCGCCGGGCGCGGCCTGGTGCATTCGGAAATGCCGGAGCAGGAGGCCGGGCGCATGCGCGGCTTCCAGCTATGGGTCAACCTGCCGGCGCGCGAGAAGATGACCGAGCCGAAGTACCAGGAGTTCGCGCCCGACCGCATCGTGCAGTTGCATCCGGCCGACGGCGTCGAGGTCAAGCTGATCGCCGGCCGCGTCGGCGAGGCCAGCGGCCCGATCGCGCAGCCGGCGACCGATCCGGTCTATCTCGATATCGCCCTGGACGCCTCCGCGCAGTGGGAGTACGACTTGCCCGAAGGCCATAACGCTTTCGCCTATGTCTACGAAGGCGGCATCGCCGTCGGCGACGGCGAGGACGCGCGAGGGATCGATGCGCAGGAACTGGCGGTGTTGGCCGGCGGCAACCGGCTGAAGCTGCGCGATGGCGGCCGCGGCAGCCGCCTGATCGTGGTCGCCGGCCGTCCGCTGCGCGAGCCGGTCGCGCGGTACGGCCCGTTCGTGATGAACACCAAGCAGGAAGTGATGCAGGCCTTCGTCGATTTCCAGGAAGGCAAGTTCTGAACGAAGGCGGCTTCGCATCGCAACGAAGGCCGCGCGCGAGCATGGCCTTTTGATGCAGGCAACGACCTCGCGGTGCATGCGCCGAACCGGAAATCCGCGTGCCGAGCGCAGCGGCGGATCGTTCGCGCATAAAAAAGCCGCGTCCGAAGACGCGGCTTTTCGGGTTGCTCGAGCGCGCGGCTCAGTCCTTGCCGAGCCAGCGATACACCGCGCCGCCAAGCAGGCCGCCGACGATCGGCGCGACCCAGAACAGCCACAGCTGGCTGATCGCGGCGCTGCCGGCGAACAAGGCCACGCCGGTCGAACGCGCCGGGTTCACCGAGGTATTGGTGACCGGGATGCTGATCAGGTGGATCAGGGTCAGGCCCAGGCCGATCGCGATCGGCGCGAAGCCGGCCGGCGCGTTCTTGTGGGTGGCGCCGAGGATGATGACCAGGAACATCGCGGTCATGATCACTTCGGTCAGCAGCGCGGCGTGCATGGAATAGCCGCCCGGCGACATCAGGTCGAAGCCGTTGCTGGCAAAGGTGCCGGCCGCGTTCGGGTCGTGGACGAAGCCGGGATTGCCGCTGGCGATTTGCCACAGAATGAAGCCGGCGAGCAGGCCGCCGAGCACCTGCGCGACGATGTAGGGGATCAGATCCTTGGCCGCGAAACGGCCGCCGGCCCACAGGCCGAAGCTCACCGCGGGATTGAAGTGGCCGCCGGAAATATGGCCGAGCGCATAGGCGCCAGTCAGTACGGTCAGGCCGAACGCCAGCGAGACGCCGAGCAGACCGATGCCGAGCGGGTTGCCGTCCCCGCCGAAATTCGCCGCGAGCACGGCGCTGCCGCAGCCGCCGAGCACCAGCCAGAACGTACCGATGAACTCCGCACCGAGTCGCTTGATCATGATCGTCTTCCTTTTGAGTTATGGGCTTGCAGACGGCCCGGGGCCGGACGAACGCCCTGTTCAGCCAGGGAGCGATACGCCACGACCCCATTCAGCCAGGCCGATTCTCATGCTGGCCGACAACTCAAAAATGCGCAACCCGTCACAAAATGGTCGCGGGGTCAGCAAACCGCGACCGCAGTCAAACCGGCTCGGAAAATCGACCCCGCGACGTGCTATTACTTGGTGCTGCTCAGTCGCGTCGAGGGAAATCGCAGCCCCTCGGTCTGGCCGATGACCTCCCGCAGTTGCTCGGGCGACGTCGCCTGCATCCAGATATGCGCATGCTTGCCGTTGCCGATATCGAGCAAGGTTTCGCGCACCTGGATGTTGGGCTTGCCGGCGAGTTCGCCGCGGTACCAATGCATGGCCTTGCCGTCGATCGTGCTGGCTTCGGCGCGATCACTGCGCTTGGGCGCGAACGGCGACTTGGAGGCTATGTAGAGGCCGAAGGCTTCCGACTGGTCGGCACGCAGTGCGCGACAGAAGTCGGAATCCGCGCCCGCACGGTGTTCCCAGTGCAGGCCCGAATCGGCCGGTAGAAAAGGACATGCGCCTGGAGCGGCGGGTTCTTGCGCAGACGCACACACGACGAACACCAACGCCAGCCACGGCAATGCGTGCTGGCTCTTTACCCTTGACTTCACGATCGTCCCCCTGGAACCCGATTAGGTCAAAACGGTGCTGGAGCCTTTCAGCCCTGTGACCATAGTCCACTTCGGGGGCGTTGACAAACGTTACGTCATCGTTCAGGTAGCGGAATAAATTCGTGCTCGCCGGCAATCTCGCCGAATCGTCCCTCAGCCCAGTCCAGCTTGGCCTGCTCGATCCGCTCGCGCGAGCTGGAGACGAAGTTCCACCACAGGTGGCGCGGCCCATCCAGCGGTTCGCCGCCCAGCAGCATGGCCTTGAGCGGGGTCTTGGCGCGCAGGCGCGGGCGGGCGCCCGGGTCGAGCACGACCAGGTGCCGAGCCGGCAGGTCGGCGCCGTCGAGCTGGGCTTCGCCCTCGAGCAGGTACAGGGCGCGCTCGGCGTGGCTGTCCTCGATGTCGAGCTCGGCGCCCGGGTCGAGGTCGATGGCGACATACAGGGTGTCGGCGAAGACCCGCACCGGCGACTCCTCGCCGAAACCGCGCCCGGCGACGATGCGCAGCCAGGCGCCGTCGCGGCGCTGCTGCGGCAGGGTGGCGGCCGGGTGGTGGTGGAAGGCCGGCGCGGTCTCCTCGAACGAGCGCGGCAACGCCACCCAGGTCTGCATGCCGTGCAGCGGGTGGCCGCTGGCGCGCGGCCCCTGCGGAGTGCGTTCGGAGTGGGCGATGCCGCGGCCGGCGGTCATCCAGTTGACGTCGCCGGGATGAATGTCCTGGACGCTGCCGAGGGTGTCGCGGTGGCCGATCGAGCCGGCCCACAGGAAGGTCACCGTGGCCAGGCCGATATGCGGGTGCGGGCGCACGTCGATGCCCTGGCCGGGCTCGAACACCGCCGGGCCCATGTGATCGACGAACACGAAGGGGCCGACCGACCGCGCCTGGATGCTCGGCACGGCGCGGCGGACTTGGAATCCGCCCAGGTCGTGGACGCGCGGGGCAACGATCGTGGTCATGGCGCGGTTTCCTGCAGGTCTGAGCCGGCAGGTTCGCATGTCTTCAATACAGCCGCGTGCACGGCATTGAAACTCGGTGTTGCACGAAAGAGGCTGGGAATCGCTGCGCCTCGACGCACCCGGCGCTTACTCGGCCTCGAGCTTGAGCGTCGCGTTCGGCGGCGTGGCGAAGTCCAGGCCCTGCACTTCGATGCGCCAGCCGCCCACGCTTTTACGGGCGTCGCTGACGGTGTTGAAGCTCAGCGCCGACTTCGCGCCGTCGGCGCCAGTCCATTCGAATTCGAGTACGGCATCGCCGGCCCAGATGCACTGCACCTTCGGCGGGCAGCGCGAGTCGGCGCTGATCGCGACGAAGCGCAGCCGCGAACGATCGGGCAGGTTGGCCGACTCGCCGCGCGCCAGGCGGAAGGCCTGGCCCGGGGTGACGGCCTGCGCGGCGGCCGGGTTCTGGCCGGCATGGGCGCAGGCGGTCAGGGCGAGCACGCCGCTCAACAGCGCGGCGGCGAACGGGGCATGGAGCAAGGGGCGCATCGGCGACTCCGTCGGGTCACGGGCGGTCCGGCCGACCGCGGTGGCTGCAGTCTAGGCCGGTGCGGGCGGGCGCCCAAGCGAGCGGCGTCACCGATCGCGGGTTTGCTCGAAGCTCGTCCGCCCGTGCGCGTCGATGCGCACGAGCATGCGGCGGTCGAACTCGGTTTCCGGCATCGGCGCGACTTCGCAGGCGCACAGGGCGGCGGCGATGGCCGGGGCGGTGTTGCTGTGGCCGACCACCAGCACCGTGCCGTCGCGATGATCGCGGCGCAGGGTGGCGGCGAATTCGGCCGCGGCCTGCTTGGCCTCGTAGCGGGCGATCGTGAGCCCGTGCGCGCGTGCGGCCGGCTCGCCGGTCTGCTGGGTGCGGCGGTACTCGGTGGCGTAGACCGCGCGCAGCGGCGCCGCGCCCAGCGAGGCGGCGAGGCGCCCCGCGCGTGCGTGCCCGGCCTGGCTGAGCGAAGGGTCGCGCGGGTCGTCGCCGCTCTTCTCGCCATGACGCACGATCACGTAGGTGAGCGGCGCCGGCGGCTCGGCCGGACGGGTGGCGCAGCCGCCGAGCGCGAGGCTCAGGGCGATTGCGGCGGTACAGGCGGTCGAACGCATGGCGGGTCCTCTCTGGGTCAATCGTGGAGCAGGTCGGCGCCGGCCTGGGCGATCGCGCCGTCCTGAGCCGCTTGCGCGCCGGACACGCCGATGCCGCCGATCACCTGCTCGCCGAGCCGCAAGCGTACGCCGCCTTCGATCGGGGTGATGCCGGGCAGGCCCAGTACGACCGCATTGCCGTCGCCGAGCAGCTTCTGATGGAACGCGGTGTCGCGGCGGTAGTTGGCCGCATGCACGGCCTTGCCGATCGCGACTTCGACGCTGGAATTCGGCGTGCCGTCCATGCGCTGGAAATGCAGCAGGCGGCCGGCCTCGTCGACGATGGCGATGGCGACGTTGAGGCCGTCGGCGCGCGCCTTGGCGGCGGCCGCGGCGGCGATCCGCTCGGCCGCGGCGAGATTGAGCACGGTGCGCTGGCTCAGCTGGGTCTTCAGCGGCGGCGCGGCGGCGGCCGGGATGGCGAGGGCGAGCAGGAGCGGGGCGAGCCAGTAAGTCAGGCGGGACATGAGGCGCTCGGGCGGGACGGAAGGCGCAGCCTAGGAGCTGCGGGGGCGGCGCGGGAGTGTCGTTTGTACTGGGGTGGGGAACCAGACCCGGAGCTCTGTCAGCAACACACCCCTGCAGCGATACCGCGCCCTATGCCCGGAGCACCGCCTGCCGCTCAGTGCTTCTTGTCGAGCAACATCAACAAGCCCTTCGCCGCGGCCAGGCGCGCCGGCGCGTCCGGCAGGTCCAGCTTGAGCCTGAGCTTGTCCGGGCCGTCCATCTGGTACAGCTTCGGCTGGCCCTGGATCAGCTTGATGATCGACATCGGGTCGACGTTCGGGCGCTCGACGAACTGCACGCGACCGCCCTTTTCGCCGAGGTCGAGTTTGCGGATGCCCAGCTCGGTCGCGATCAGCTTGAGTTCGGCGACCGCGAACAGATGCTTGGCCGGGTCCGGCAGCAGGCCGAAGCGGTCGATCATCTCGACCTGCAACTCGCGCAACTCCCCGTCGCTGCGCGCGCCGCTGACCCGCTTGTACAGGGTCAGGCGGGTGTGCACATCGGGCAGGTAGTCGTCCGGGATCAAGGCCGGGATGTGCAGCTCGACTTCGGCGCCGCGCGCGTCGGTCGAGTCGACGTCCGGCAGCTTGCCCTGGCGGATCGAACGCACCGCGCGTTCGAGCAGTTCGGTGTACAGGCTGAAGCCGACCTCGGCCATCTGCCCGCTCTGGTCCTCGCCGAGCAACTCGCCGGCGCCGCGGATTTCCAGGTCGTGGGTGGCCAGGGTGAAGCCGGCGCCGAGCTCGTCCATCGAGGCGATCGCTTCCAGGCGCTTCTGCGCGTCTGCGGTGATCGAGCGCTTGTCCGGAATCACCAGGTAGGCGTAAGCGCGGTGGTGCGAACGGCCGACGCGGCCGCGCAGTTGGTGCAGCTGCGCCAGGCCGAACTTGTCGGCGCGGTTCATGATGATGGTGTTGGCGTTCGGGATGTCGATGCCCGACTCGATGATGGTCGTGCACAGCAGGACGTTGAAACGCTGCTTGTGGAAGTCGAGCATCACGCTTTCGAGTTCGCGCTCGGCCATCTGGCCGTGGGCGACGCCGATGCGCGCCTCCGGCACCAGTTCTTCGAGCTGGCGCTTCATGCGGCCGATGCTCTCGACGTCGTTGTGCAGGAAATACACCTGGCCGCCGCGCGCGAGTTCGCGCTGGAAGGCCTCGCGCAACTGCATGTCGTCCCAGGGCACGACGAAGGTCTGCACCGCCAGGCGATGCGCCGGCGGGGTGGCGATGATGCTGAGGTCGCGCAGCCCGGCCATGGCCATGTTGAGGGTGCGCGGAATCGGGGTGGCGGTCAGGGTCAGCAGATGCACGTTGGCGCGCAGCGCCTTCAGCGCTTCCTTCTGGCGCACGCCGAAGCGCTGCTCTTCGTCGACGATGACCACGCCGAGGTCCTTGAAGCGCACGTCCGGCTGCAGCAGGCGGTGGGTGCCGACCACGACGTCGATCTTGCCCTCGCTGACCTTCTCCAGTTCGGCCTTGATTTCCTTGCTGCTCTTGAAGCGCGACAACACCTCGACCTTCAACGGCCAGTCGGCGAAGCGGTCGCGCATGGTGCGGTAGTGCTGTTCGGCGAGCAGGGTGGTCGGCACCAGCACCGCGACCTGCTTGCCGGCGGTGGCGGCGACGAAGGCCGCGCGCACCGCGACCTCGGTCTTGCCGAAACCGACGTCGCCGCAGACCACGCGGTCCATCGGCTGGCTGCTGCTCAGGTCGCGGATCACCGCTTCGATCGCCGAATGCTGGTCGGGGGTTTCCTCGAACGGGAAGCCGGCCGCGAACGGCTCGTACATCGAGCGGTCGACGTCCAGCGCGAGGCCGGCGCGGGCCTGGCGCCGGGCCTGGATCTCGAGCAGTTCGGCGGCGACGTCGCGGACCTTCTCGGCCGCCTTGCGCTTGGCCTTGGTCCATTGCTCGCCGCCGAGCGAGTGCAGCGGCGCGGTCTCGACCGAGGCGCCGGAGTAACGGCTGATCAGATGCAACTGCGCGACCGGCACGTACAGGCGGTCGCCCTTGGCGTATTCGATTTCGAGGTATTCGCCCGGTTGGCCGCCGGCTTCGAGCACGATCAGGCCGCGGTAACGGCCGACGCCGTGGTCCTCGTGCACGATCGGCGCGCCTTCGGACAGCTCGCCGAGGTCGCGGATGATCGCTTCGGGCTCGCGGCCGACCCGCTTGCGCCGGCGCGGCTGCGCGGCGCGTTCGGGAAACAGCTGGCGTTCGGTCAGCACCGCCAGCGGCGGCTCCACCACGGCGAAACCGTCGTCGAACGGCGCCACGGCGATGGCGAAGCGGCTCGGCGCGGCGCCGTTGGCGAAGGCGTTCCAGTCGGCGACCACGTCCGGCTTCAGGCCCGCGGCCTGCAGCACTTCGAGCAGGGCCTCGCGGCGGCCGGCGGTGTCGGAGGCGATCAGCACACGGCCGGGATAGCTGGCGAGGAACGACTTCAGCGCTTCGGCCGGAGCGGCGTCGCGCGCCGCGACCGGCAGGGTCGGCGCCGGCTGGTCGCCGAGCGCGAGCGCTTTGGCGCGTTGCGGATGCTGCTCGCCGCACAGTTCGACGCGCGCGCCCTGGTTGAGCTTTTCGCGCAGGCCGACCGGGCTCAGGTACAGCGCGTCGGGCGGCAGCAGCGGGCGTTCGAGATCGTGTCGGCGTTGCTCGTAGCGTTCGCCGGTCTGGGCCCAGAAGGCGTCGGCGGCGTCGAGCGCGCCGTCGGCGATCACCGGCAGCGCGCGTTCGTCGAGGTAGTCGAAGAGCGTCGCGGTCTGCTCGAAGAACAGCGGCAGGTAGTACTCGATGCCGGACGGCGCGATGCCCGACTTGAGGTCCTGGTACAGCGCGCTGCGCCGGGTGTCGAGGTCGAAGCGTTCGCGCAGCGCATCGAGCGCGCGCTTGAGCGAGGCATCGTCGAGCGGCACTTCGCGGCCCGGCAACAGACGCACCGCATCGATCTTGTCGAGCGAGCGCTGCGATTCGGGGTCGAAGGCGCGGATGGTCTCGATTTCGTCGTCGAGCAGCTCGACCCGGAACGGCGAGTCGGCGCCCATCGGATACACGTCGAGCAGACCGCCGCGCACGGCGAAGTCGCCCGGGTCCAGCACCTGCGGCACGTGCCGGTAACCGGCCGATTCGAGCCGGCGTTTTTCCGCGTCCAGGTCGAGGCGCTGGCCGACCGCGACATCGAAGCTGCCGCCGACCACGTGGCGCAGCGGCGCGAGCCGCTGCAGCAAGGTCTGCACCGGCACCACGACGATGCCGCGCTTGAGCGTCGGCAGGCGATGCAAGGCCGCCAGGCGCTGCGAGACGATGTCCGGGTGCGGACTGAACAGATCGTAGGGCAGGGTTTCCCAGTCCGGGAACGGCAGCACCGGCATCGCGCCGGCGCTGGCGCCGTCGCGGCCGAGCAGGGTGCGCAGATCCGATTCGAGCTGGTGCGCGCCGTGGTTGTCGCGCGCGATTGCGAGCAGGGGGCCGTCGTGTTCGGCGGCGGCGCGGGCGATCGCCCAGGCCAGGGCGGAAGGCGAGGCCGGCGCACGCCACCAGGCGCGCTGCTGGCCGATCTTGGGCAGCAGGGACACGGGAGAAGGAGATGATTTCATTGAGTCGGCTAGTTTAGTGGATCGGCCGCGACTGCCGGGTGGACGGTTGCGCGCTTTGCGCAGGCGATCGGCGGAAGCTGGTTTTCCTGCGCGACCCGCATCGCGGTGCGCGATGGTCTCGCCGAGCCGGCATGAGGACGACGACTCGAAGGCGGAGTTGAATCAGCGGCAGGCGTCGCCGCGGCGGCCGTTGTTGATATCGGATGCTGTGCCGTTTCTGGCGATTGGCTCAGTCGTGCCTGCGATCATCGCGCCGCAGGGATGACCCGCCGCAGTTGCGACGAGCGCCGAAACGATAGGGTGCACCGGCCGTGGACGCCGGCGATGGATTGCGGCGGCCGCGTGGGCCGCTCAGGGTTCGTTGCCGTCGTCGCCGGGGTTGTCGCCGATCTTGCGTATGCCGGTCTGTTGCTCGGCCGCGCGCGCGGCCTTCGAGCGCAGGTCCAGCACCACACGGACCAGGCCCGGCGAATCCTGCTGGAACTCGCGCTCGAAGCCGAGCGACTGCGCCAGCGACAGCATCGGCGTGTTGTGCTCGAACACCTCGCCGTACAGGCGATGCACCTTCTTGCCGCGGGCCCATTTGACCAGGCGCGTCATCAGATAACGGCCCAGGCCCATGTTGGCGATGTAGCGGCTGACCAGGATCGCGAACTCGGCGTCGTGGCTGCGCTCGTCGATGGCCACGCGGGCGACCGCGCCGACCAGGGCTTCGCCCGGCGGCAAGGGTTCGGCCGCGACCAAAGCGAACTCGGTGCGCGGATCGATCCGAGTGAAGCGCTCGGCCATTTCCGGAGTGAGTTCTTTCAGCGCGTATAGGAATCGCTGCCGCACCTCGTCGGGTTGCAGCAGAGTGAAGCCCGCTCGCAAGGGCTCGGCATCTTCCGGACGCACCGGACGAATCAGTACTTCGCGTCCGTTGGGAAGACGCTGGCGTTCATGCCAGGGCGGCAAACGTTCACGCGTGGCCATGGTCGGATATTGGCACATTGTGACGGACTTCGCCCTTCATCTTTAGGCTCGGGTGACGCCGGTCCGACCGGCGGCATGTCCTGGCCCGCAATTCCATGTCGGGAGGCGAAAGGCGGGGCCCTCGCGACAGTGTGCTTGAGGTTACTTATTTCTTGACGCAGTCGATGCTTGAAATGAGAATTGCTCGCATCATGCCGCCGACTCGCCGGCCTGACAACCGCCCCCCGGCCAGCCAGACGCCCGCGCCGTTTCACGCCGCCGGGCTCAGCCAGATGCCCACCCACGCCGCCGCCCGCCGGACGATGCCTCGCCCGTGTCGCAGGCGTGTCGCGTCCTCGCCCAGCCTCGGACCACCCTCGATGACGTTTTCCCACTCGCCGCTTCCGCCTCGCCCGCATCGTCTCGCCCGGGGACTGCTGTTCGCGCTGACCGCGCTGGCCGCCGGCGCCGCCTTCGCCGACGACGCCGAGCGCGAGGCCAAGCGCCTGGACGCGGTGGTCGTGCTCGCCGACCGCGCCACCACCGCGACCAAGACCGATACCCGCCTGATCGAGACCCCGCAGGCGATCAGCGTGATCACCGCCGAGCAGGCCGCCGACCGCGGCGTGCAGAACCTGCAGGAAACCCTGCGCTATTCGGCCGGCGCCTACAGCGAGGCCTATGGTCTGGACACGCGTAGCGACGGCTCGCTGGTGCGCGGCTTCTCGCCGGTGTCATTCCTCGACGGCATGACCCGGCAGATCGGTTCCAGCCTGGTGCCGCGCCCGGAGGTCTACACGATGGAGCGCGCCGAACTGCTGCGCGGGCCCTCGTCGATGCTGTACGGCGCCGGCGGGTCCGGCGGCGTGTTCAACCTGGTCAGCAAGCGCCCGCAATTCCAGCGCGCCGGCGAAATCGGCCTGAGCTACGGCAGCCATCAGCGCAAACAACTGCAATTCGACTTGACCGGCCCGCTCGACCAGGCCGGCACCGTCGCCGGCCGCATCGTCGGCGTGGCGCGCGATGCGCAGCAACAGACCGATCACATGCCCGACGACCGCCTGGTGCTGGCGCCGTCGCTGACCTGGCGCATTTCCGACGTCACCCAGCTGAGCGTCCTCGGCCTGTTGCAGAAGGACGAGAGCGGTTCGAGCCAGCAGTTCCTGCCGGTGGTCTCGACCCTGCGCGCGCCGCCGGGCCGGCGCCTGCCGAACCACCGCCTGCTCGGCGAACCCGGCGCCGACCGCCTCGACAGCCGCCAGGCCAGCGCCACGGTGTTGTTCGAGCACGCCTTTTCCGACGCTTGGCGCTTCAACAGCAGCCTGCGCTACGCCAAGTCGCGCACCGATTTCACCGAGATCTACCCGGACGTCTATTCGAACCCGGACAACCCCTTCCTCGATGCCGCACAGCGGGTGCTGCCGCGCTCGGCCTACATCAGCAACCCGCGCATCGACACGCTGACGGCCGACAACAACGTCCAGGTCGATTTCGCCACCGGCGCGCTGCGCCACACCGTGCTCGCCGGCATCGACTACCTGCGTTTCCGCCAGACCGCGATGACCGGCTTCAGCGCGACCACGCCGATCGACGCCTATGCGCCGGTCTATGGCGACTACGTGCTGCCCGAACTCGCGCCGCAGCCGCGCCAGGACCAGACCCAGGTCGGCGTTTACGTGCAGGACCAGATCCGCTGGGGCGAACGCGTCACCGCCGTGCTCGGCGCGCGCCGCGACCGCGCGCGCACCCAGGTCGGCGAGCAGCCGCGCATCCAGGACTACGCCACCAGCTATCGGGCCGGCGTGATCGTCGATGCCGGCCACGGCGTCTCGCCGTACCTGAGCTATAGCGAGTCGTTCCTGCCGATCGGCAGCCTGGATTTCTTCAGCCAGCCGTTCAAGCCGCAGGAAGGCCGCCAGTACGAGGTGGGCCTGAAGTGGCAGCCGCGCGAGCAGACCCTGGTCACCCTGGCGGTGTACGACATCCGCGAGAAGAACCGCCAGACCAACGACCCCGAGAACGTGCTCAACTCGGTGCAGACCGGCGAGGTCGGTTCCAAAGGCATCGAGCTCGAGGCCACCCACACCCTGGGCAACGACTTCTACCTCACCGCGAGCTACAGCTACAACGAAGCCGAAGTGACGCGCAGCAATTTCGCCCCCGAGGTCGACCGCCAACTCGCCGACGTGCCGAAGGAACTCGGCTCGGTCTGGGGCGTGAAGCAGTTCGACTGGGGCGACAGCGGCCGCATCCGTCTCGGCGCCGGCGTGCGCCACGTCGGCTCGACCCTGTCGACCGGCGGCAACGGCAGCCTACGCACGCCCGGCTACACCCTGGCCGATGCGCTGGTGTCGTTCGACCTGCCGCAGTGGTCGTTCACCCTCAACCTGACCAACCTGGCGGACAAGCAGTACTACGCGCCGTGCCGGGCGTTCGGCGATTGCTTCACCGGCAACGGCCGCAACGTCACCGGCACGGTGACCTATCGCTTCTGAGGCAGGGTTCCGGGCCGGGCTCCGGAGCGCCGATTCCGCGGGGCGGCGGGCGCCGTGCCGCGGGAAAACCCCGGAATGCCGGCGCTGACGCGCCGCCGGCCGTGCCTCAACGGCTAGCATCGGCAATGCTAGACTCCGCCGCTGAACCTCAAGGAGCAACGTTGTCATGGCCGGTGGTGGCGATTCGACCCGCGCAATTCTGTTCGCACTTGGTGCCAATTTCGCCATCGCGGTATCCAAGGGCGTGGCGGCGTACTTCACCGGTTCCAGCGCGATGCTGGCCGAGACCGTGCACTCCCTGGCCGACTGCGGCAACCAGGGCCTGCTGATCCTGGGCCTGAAGCAGTCCAAGCGGCCGCCGTCGCCGGACTATCCGCTCGGCTACGGCAAGGCGATCTATTTCTGGTCGTTCTTGGTCGCGGTGATGTTGTTTACCGTCGGCGGCATGTTCTCGCTGTACGAGGGCATCCACAAACTGCAGCACCCCGAACCGCTCAAGCAGTGGTGGTGGGCGGCCGGCGTGCTGACCTTCGGCATCGTCGCCGAGGCGGTCTCGATGCGCGCCTGCCTGCAGGAAGTCGCCAAAGCGCGCGGCCAACGCTCGCTGTGGCAGTGGTTCCGCGAGAGCCGCCAGGCCGAACTGGTGGTGATCTTCGGCGAGGATCTGGCCGCGTTGCTGGGCCTGGTGCTGGCGCTGGCGGCGGTGCTGCTGGCGGTGGCCACCGGCAACCCGATCTGGGACGCCATCGGCACCATCAGCATCGGCGCGCTGTTGATCATCGTCGCGGTGTTCGTGGCGATCGAGGTCAAGGCGATGCTGATCGGCCAGAGCGTCGATCCGCAGCGCCAGCAGCAGATCCGCGAGTTCCTCGACGGCCGCCCGGAAATCGCCCACGTGATCAGCCTGATCACCCTGCAGCTCGGCAACGAGGTGATGGTGTCGGTGCAGGCGCAGATGCGCGAGGAGCAGAGCGTGGCGGCCCTGACCGAGCAGATCAACACGGTCGAGCGGGCGATGAAGCAGGCCTTCCCGGAAGTGCGCTGGAGCTTCTTCGAGCCGGACCTGAAGTCGGGCGACTGAGCCGGCGGGCGAGGGCGCGCCGAGCGCCCCGCGAAGACCACGATCAAGCCGGAAGCGTTCGCGCTTCCGGCTTTTTTCTTGGCCGAGGCTTCGCCCCGGTCTTGCTCCGGCGTTTCTCGGCGATAATCCGGCGGAACGCGCAAACCTAGGGACGGCAGGCGATGAAGACGGGAACCGCGGTGTTGTTGTCGATGGCGATCGTGGCCGTGGGCGTCGCCGCGGTCGCCGGCGTGGGCTACGCGGTGTATCGCGGTATCGAAGGCCAGATCGAGCAGGGCGCGGCGCAGGCCCGCGCCGACGCCGGGCTGCCCGACAGCGGCGAGCAAGCGCCCGGTTGCGGCAGCAAAGACGACGATGCGCAGGCCAAAGCGGTGCTCGCGCCCGCCGACGAAGCACTGCTCAAGACCCAGCGGCCGGTCGCGCGGATCGAGTTGAGCGCGCTGGCGCGCGACGACACCGGCGTCAGCAAGGTCGGCGGCCAGGCCTATTGGGCGGCCGGGCGCGACTATCCGCGCGACGCCAAGGGCCAGCCCCTGTTCCTGCTGGCCCAGATCAATCTGGCCGAAGTGCCGAAGATGCCGGGCTACCCGGAGCGGGGCCTGTTGCAGTTCTTCATCTCCGGCGACGACTACTACGGCGCCGCGCTCGACGACGCGCACGGCGCGAGCCGCATGGACGCGCTGGCCAACCAGACCGGTTTCCGGGTGGTGTACTGGCCGGAGCTGTCGGCCGCGGCGATCGCGCCGCCGAAGGCGACCGCCGGCGCCGATTCGTTGCCGTTCGACCCGGCCAAGCCGCGGCGCATGCGCTTTACCGCCGACCACGAGACCATCGGCGTCAACGACGCGCAGTTCGGCCAGGCCCTGGAAGGCGGCGTGGAGCCGCTGATCGAGCGCTACCGCAGCGAGCACCCCGGCCTGAGCGAAGAGGACCTGCAGGACGCGCTGCGCGATTACCTCGCGCGTTCCGGCCACAAACTCGGCGGCTATCCGGATTTCACCCAGAGCGACCCGCGCGAGCCCTCGGACCGCCGCCTGCTGCTGTTCCAGCTCGACAGCGACGATGCGCTGATGTGGGGAGACTCGGGCATCGCCAATTTCTTCATCGACCCCGCCGACCTCGCCCGCGCCGATTTCAGCCGCGTGTCCTATCACTGGGACTGTTATTGAGCGCGCCGATGGCGAGCCGGCCGCCATTGGGCGAGCCCGTATCGAGCGAGCCCGTATCAAGCGAGCCAGTACCAAGCGAGCTCGCATCGAGCGAGCCCGTATCGAGCGAGCTCGCATCGAGCGAGCCCGGCCTGCGCCGTTATCAGGCCGAGGACCGCGCCGCTTGCCTGGCGTTGTTCGACGGCAACATGCCGGAGTATTTCGCCGCGAACGAACGCGCGGAATTCGTCGAGACCCTCGACGAGATGGACGATTATTGGGTGATCGAACTCGACGGCGAAGGCATCGTCGCCTGCGGCGGCTATGCCGCCAGCGATGGCGACGCCAGCGTCGCGGTGCTGTTCTGGGGTATGGTCCGCCGCGATCTGCACCGGCGCGGACTCGGCGAACGCCTGTTGCTGGAGCGACTGCGCCGGATCGACGCCGACCCGGCGTTCGCCTCGACCGTGATCGAGACCACCCAGCACAGCCGCGCCTTCTACGCCCGCCACGGCTTCCAGGTGGTGCGCGAACAGCGCAACGGCATCGCGCTGGGCCTGGACCTGGTCGACATGCGCCGGCCGCGGGCCGCCAGCCGAGCGGGCGGCGCGGGATGAGCTTTCGCGGCTCGCTGCGGTCGTTGCGGCGAGGAAGTCGCGAGCGGAGGCCGTGGCCGCACAGGTCGACGGCCGGAGAGAGCGGGCTCTCCCCGGCCGTGCCGCGACCGCTTTCGGTCAAGGCAGCGATCGGTCAGGGCAGGATGCAGCCGCAGCGGCGGTAGCACTGCGAGTAGGTGAGGTAGCACTGGGTGCCGCCGTTGTTTTCGCAGTTGGTCAATGCGGTCTCGCAGCCGAGCCGGCAGGTGTTGTTGCAGCCGGCGGCGCCGGCGGTCGACGCGACGCCGATGCCGAACGCGAACGCGCAGATCGCAAGGAACGAAATCTTCTTCCTGGACATTCGAACTCCCTCTCATTCGCCCTTCATTGGGCCTGGGAGTGATACGCCCGGATCGAAGCGCTTCGCAAGCGACCGGTCGCGCCCGTGCCGGCGCGGCGGCAGGGCGACGAATTGCGCCGCGGTCGGTTCGAGCGGGTTTTAGCCGGCTTTCGGCGTCTGCCGGCCGGCCTGGGCCGACCACCCGCGGCGCGCGGCGATGCGGCGAATGCAATCGCAGGTGGTCATCGAAAGCCAGCGCTCCTTGGCGTCTGGCCGCATTGCAGCGAGCCTGTGCAGGCGCCTGCGCCGGTGCCGGACGCGGCTCAGTCGGCCTGCTTGAGCCACTGAATCGCGGCCGCGGCGTCCGGGGTCTCGCCGAGGGTGCGCGCGAGCACCGACAGCGCCGGGGCCAGGGTCTGGTCCAACTGCCACGGCGGGTTGAGCATGAGCAGGCCGCTGCCGTTCATGCGCAGCGGCGAATCGGCGGCGCGCACCAGCAGCTCGGCAGTCAGGATCGACTTGGCCGGCAGGGTCGCGGCGCGGCGGTAGAACGGTTGCAGCGCGCGCCGGCGCTTGATCGGATACCACAGCACGTAGCAGCCCTGCGGCCAGCGGGCGAGGGCGTCGCGCAGCGCGCCGAGGGCGGTGTCGAACTCTTCGAGCTGGGCCTCGTAAGGCGGGTCGATCAGGACCAGACCGCGGTTGTAGCGGGTCGCGCCGATCTTCGGCGGCAACATGGCCTTCATCGCCGCGTAGCCGTCGCGCGCATGCACCGCGATGCGCGCGTCGGCTTTGAAGTGGTGCTCCAACTGCGTGGCTTCTTCCGGCTGCAGCTCGCAGGCGGCGATGCGGTCGTCCTCGCGCAAGGCGTGCGCGAGCAGCCAGGGCGAGCCCGGATAGGCCGCAGGCCCGTGCTCGTTGCGGCAGGCGCGCACTGCGGCCAGGTAGCGGGTGATCGCGGCCTGCTTCGGCGCCTCGGCCAGCAGGCGGCCGATGCCGCCCTCGGCTTCGCCGGTGCGCAGCGCCGAATTGCCGTCGAGCGGATACAGCCCGCGCCCGGCATGGGTGTCCAGGGCGAACAAGGGCGCCGGCTTGACGGTCAGGGCATCGCACAGGGCCAGCAGGGCGACGTGCTTGAGCACATCGGCATGGTTGCCGGCATGGAAGGCGTGGCGATAGTTCATTGAGGCCGTGATTCGGGGTTCGGGAGGGGGATTCGAAGAGGAGGCGCGCCGGCATAGGGGCCGAGGGGCATGGCACCGACGGCATGACGCCGGGGGGCATTATGGGGCCATAGCCGCCGCGGCGTTTCCCGGAGCGGCAGCCGGAGGCCCGGCAAGGCATCATGGGCGGCATAACTGCTTTACCGACTCCCTGATCCCGAATCCCGATCCCCGCCCCATGCGCATTCTGCTCGTCGAAGACGAATCCGCCATTGCCGACACCGTGCTGTACGCGCTGCGCGCCGAAGGCTTCGAGGCGGTGCACTGCCTGACCGGCGGCGAGGCCCTGCGCGAGGCCGCGCGGGTCGCCTTCGACCTGGCCGTGCTCGACATCGGCCTGCCCGACATCGGCGGCTTCGCCCTGTGCCGCGAGCTGCGCCGCGGCCGCGACCTGCCGGTGATCTTCCTGACCGCGCAGAACGCCGAGGCCGACCGCATCCTCGGTCTGGAGATCGGCGCCGACGACTACGTCACCAAGCCGTTCTCGCCGCGCGAGCTCGCTACCCGCGTGCGGGTGGTGCTGCGGCGCGCGCGCGGCGGCGCGGCCGAGACGGCGGCGGTCGAGGACGGTTTCGTCCACGACCTGGAAGGCAAGCGCATCCGCTACCGCGGCCAGGCCCTGGACCTGACCCGCTACGAATACGGCCTGCTCGCCGCGCTGTTGCAGCGCCCGGGCGCGGTGTTGTCGCGCGCGCAGTTGATGGACCGGGTCTGGGGCGATGCCCTCGACAGCGGCGACCGCACCGTCGACACCCACATCAAGACCCTGCGCGCCAAGCTGCGCGACGTCGCCGCCGACCGCGACCCCATCCGCACCCATCGCGGCCTGGGCTATTCGCTCGAGGCCTCGTAGGCGGGCGCCCCGATGCGGATCGGCCTGCGGATTTTCCTGGGATATTTCCTGATCGTGGCGGTGGCCGCGCTGCTGCTGGCGCGGGTGTTCGTCGCCGAGGTCAAGCCGGGCGTTCGCCAGGCCATGGAAGACACCCTGGTCGACACCGCCAACGTGCTGGCCGAGCTGGCGACCGACGATTTCGTCGCCGGCCGCATCAACCAGGGCGATTTCGCCAAGCGCGTGCGCGCGCTCGGCCAGCGCGACGTCGGCGCGGCGATCTGGGGTTTCCGCAAGCGCGCGGCGAACTACCGCGTCTACATCACCGACGCGCGCGGCATCGTCGTGTTCGACAGCAGCGGCCAGGACGTCGGCCAGGACTATTCGCGCTGGAACGACGTGTACCTGACCCTGCGCGGGCGTTACGGCGCGCGTTCCAGCGCGACCGACCCGGGCCATCCGGAAACCACGATCATGCACGTGGCCGCGCCGATCCGCGCCGACAACGGCCTGGTGATCGGCTCGTTGACCGTGGCCAAACCGAACAGCGCGATCGCGCCTTTCATCGCCCGCAGCCAGACCGTGGTGACGCGTTGGGGTTTCGTGCTGATGGGCGCCGCACTGGCGATCGGCCTGGGCGTGTCGTGGTGGCTGTCGCGCCAGATCGGCCTGCTGCGGCGCTATGCGCATGCGGTCACCGCCGGCGACCGCGCCACCCCGCCGCGCGCGGCCGGCGAGTTCGGCGAGCTGGGGCGCGCGCTGGAAACCATGCGCACGCGCCTGGAGGGCAAGCAGTACGTCGAGCAATACGTGCATACCTTGACCCACGAGATGAAGAGCCCGCTCGCGGCGATCCGCGGCAGCGCCGAACTGCTCGAATCGCCGCCCGGCGACGCGCCGATGCCGGACGCCGACCGCGCCCGCTTCGCCGCCAGCATCCGCGGCCAGGCCGAGCGCCTGGCGCAGATGATCGACAAGCTGTTGGCGCTGGCCGCGGTCGAGCATCGCCAGCGCCTGGAGCGGCCCGAGCCGGTCGCGCTGGCGGCGATCGTGCGCGAGGCGCTGGAGCAATGCATGCAGCGCCTGGACCGCTCCGGCGCCAAGCTGCTGCTCGACCTGGAGCCGAACCTGCCGCCGGTGCGCGGCGACGCCTTCCTGTTGCGCCAGGCCTTGATCAACCTGATCGACAACGCCGCCGATTTCTCGCCGCGCGGCGGCGAGATCGTGTTGCGCCTGCGACGCGACGGCGAGTACCAGCGCGTCGACGTCAGCGACCGCGGCCCCGGCATTCCCGACTATGCCCTGACCCGGGTGTTCGAGCGTTTCTATTCCTTGCCGCGCCCGTCCGGCGGCAGCCGCAGCAGCGGCCTGGGCCTGTGCTTCGTCGCCGAGGTGGCATCGCTGCACGGCGGCGAGACCGAACTGGTCAACCGCGAAGAGGGCGGTGCGCGCGCCAGCCTGATCGTGCGCGGCTGAGCCGTCGCGCGGCCGCCGGCAGCGCTTCACCATTGCTTCACCGACAACACACGCCTGCGCCATCGCGCCCCCGCACAGCCGGCGCAACCTGCCGTCCAACGTAGCGGACAGGAGCGGGACATGCGTGTGTGGCTGAAGATGCTGATGGTGCTGGGGATGACCCTGGCGATACTGATTCCGCTGTTGATGATCGGCGGCGTGATCGAGGAGAGACAGAGCTACCGCGCCCAGGCGGTGGCCCGCATCGCCCGCAGCTATGCCGGCGCGCAGGCGTTCTCCGGCCCGGCGCTGGTGGTGCCGTACGAGGATTCCTGGGTCGAGGAACAAAAGGACCTCGACGGCACGGTCAAGCGCGTCCAGCGCCGCGAACAGGGTCGATGGACCTTCTTCCCGAACAAGCTCGACATCGAAGGCGAGATCGTGCCGAAGGTGCGCAAGCTCGGCCTGCATCAGGTCCGGGTCTACGAATGGAAGGGCAAGGCCAAGGCCGATTTCGCCGCGACCATACCGGCCGACCCGGCGCCGAGCGCTGACCAGGCCGAATCCGACCGCCGCCGGACGATCGGCCGGCCGTGGCTGAGCTACGGCTTCGCCGACGTGCGCGGCCTGCGCAATCCGAAACTGCGCCTGGACGGCGCCGAGGCGACCATCGAGGACGGACTCGGTGCGCGCGACGGGGGCGGCATCCATGCGCGTCTGGCGGCGCCGGCGGCGGGCAGTTCGTTGCGCCTGCAGACCGACCTCGAGTTCGCCCTGGGCGGCACCGAATCGCTGGCGCTGGTGCCGCTGGGCAAGAGCAACCGCTTCGCCCTGAGCTCGACCTGGCCGCATCCGAACTACGGCGGCAGCTTCCCGCCGCATTCCGACGACATCGGCGACCAAGGCTTCCGGGCCGAATGGCAGGTCTCGTCGGTCGCGACCAATGCCCAGCGCCAGTACCTGGCCGGTTCGATCCTGCCGACCGTGTCGGTGGCCGGCGACGGCGACATCGGCAACGAGCCCGGCGGCGACATCAACGCCATCCAGGTGACCCTGAAGGACCCGGTCAACGTGTATTCGCAGGCCGACCGCGCGACCAAGTACGGTCTGCTGTTCGTGCTGCTGACTTTCGTCGGTTTCTTCATGTTCGAGTTGATCAAGCAGTTGCGCATCCACCCGATCCAGTACGGCCTGGTCGGCCTGGCCCTGGCGATCTTCTTCCTGCTGTTGGTCAGCCTGAGCGAACATTTCGCTTTCGGCCTGGCTTATCTGGCCGCGAGCGTGGCCTGCATCGGCTTGCTGGTGTTCTATCTGAGCGCGGTCCTGCGCAGTGTGGTGCGCGCCCTGGGGTTCGGTGCCATGTTGACCACGCTGTACGGCGCGCTGTACGGCCTGCTGATCTCGGAAGACAACGCCCTGGTGCTCGGCGCCGGCCTGCTGTTCCTGATCTTGGCGGCGCTGATGATGGTGACCCGCAAGGTCGACTGGTATCAGCTGGGCGGTTCGACGCCGAAGCGCGTGCCGGATCCGCCGAAGGCCGAGGCGCTGCGTACGCCGGTGACGGCCGCCGGTAGCCCGCCGGACCTGCCGGGCCTGTAAGCGAGCGATGCGGCGCGGCGGCGGGCAGGCAGGCCCGCCGCCGCGTCGTTTTATCGTCCGGGTAAGCATGATCGGCGCAGACTGAGGTCGAACTCTCTGTCGTCGTTCGCGCGAAGGCGGCTTCGCTCTAACTCGCTGAGCCGGGCACTCACGGCTCACCCGGTTCGCCTAGAAGTCTCTGGCTTCACTAAGATGCCCTCATGAAGACGCCCATGCCCGAAATCCGCACCTGCAGCGGTGCGGAGATCACGCCTTACCTGGATGCCATCGCCGCCCTGCGCATGCGGGTGTTCCGCGACTGGCCGTATCTTTACGACGGCGATGCTGCCTACGAGGCGAACTATCTGCGGACCTATCGCGAGTCCTGGCGCAGCGTCGCGGTGCTGGCCTTCGACGGCGGCCGCCTCGTCGGCGCTTCGACCGGCTTGCCGATGGCCGACGAGACCGCCGAGCTGCGCGCCGCTTTCGAGGGCGGCGCGATCGATATCGAGCAGGTGTTCTATTGCGGCGAGTCGGTATTGTTGCCCGAGTACCGCGGACGCGGCATCGGCCATCGCTTTTTCGATGCGCGCCATGCGCATGCGCGCGGGCTCGGCGGGTTTCGTTGGACGGCGTTCTGCGCGGTCGAGCGCGACCCCGGCGACGGCCGCAGGCCGGCCTTCCATCGCGGCAACGAGGCGTTCTGGAAAAAACGCGGCTATGTCCATCGCCCGGAGTTGAAGGTGGCGCTGCCGTGGCGCGAGGTCGGACGCGGCGAGTGTCCGCATACCCTGAGTTTCTGGCTGCGTCCGCTGGAGCGCGTGCAATGAGGGTCGCGGTCGCGAAATACACCATCGGCGCGCCGCGCAGCTTCGCCGAGTTCGCCGACAAACAGGCCAAGTGGCTCAGTGAAGCCCGCGCCAGCGGCGCCGACGTCGCGGTGCTGCCGGAGTATCTGGCGCTGGAACTCGGCGCGACTTTCGGCGCGGCGACCCAGGGCGACCTGCATGCCTCCCTGGTCGCCATTCAGGCTTACCGCCAGGCCTGGCTGGACTTGTTCGGCCTGCTCGCGCGCGAGCTGCGCCTGCATGTGATCGCCGGCAGTTTCCTGCTCGACCTGGGTCATGGGCGCTACCGCAACCGCAGCGACGCCTTCGCCCCCGGCGGCGGGCGCCTGTGGCAGGACAAATTGCAACTGACCGGCTTCGAGAAACAGGCCGGAGTGATCGAGCCCGGCGATGCGCTCAAGACCTTCGAGATCGGCGCTCAGCGTGCCGGCATCGCGGTCTGCTACGACATCGAATTCCCGCTCCCGGTGCGCGCCCAATGCGAAGCCGGCGCGCGCCTGCTGCTGGCCCCGAGCTGCACCGACACCGACGCCGGCGCGACCCGGGTGCGGGTGGGTTGCTTGGCGCGCGCGTTGGAGAACCGCAGCTTCGTCGCGCAGGCGGTGACCGCCGGTGAAGCCTTGTGGAGCCCGGCGCTGGACACCAACACCGGCGAGGCGGCGATCTACGCGCCGATGGACGTGGGCCTGCCGGCCGACGGGATTCTCGCGCAGACTCGCTCGGGCCAGCGCTGGGCCTACGCCGACCTGGATTTCGCCGCGCTCGAAGCGAGCCGCGCGCGGGCGCAGGTGGCGAACGATCGCGATTGGGTCGGGCAGGGCGCGCCGGCGATTGCTCGGGCGCGGGTGGAGAAGTGGGAGGGGTGAGTCCGATGTCGGTGCCCGGCTTTACCGTGAGCCATGCCGGTAGGAGCGACGTGGGGCGCGACCAAGGGACTCGCAGAGCCGACAAGGCCGTTGCGATTCATCGAAGCGGTGTGCTTTCGCCAGGGTAGGAGCGGCGCAAGCCGCGACATCGTTATGACGTTCTCGCGGCGTCTGTCTTGAGCAAGATCAAGATCAAACCCAAAGCTTCCGCCACTAAAGCGGCGGGTTACTTTCTTTTGTCTAAAGCAACAAAAGAAAGGTAACCAAAGAAAAATGCTTTGTTTTGAATCACAAGCCCGCACGAGCGATGCATACGCGGTGATTTTTCATACGGGACATCCCTGTCCCGATGAAAAACGGCCCGCATCCCTGCGGGCCGCCCTCCGGGTTTTCTTTAGCCGTCGCTAGTGCGATGCGGCGCACAGCCACGGCAACGAAATCGGTCATCTGACGCAGGATTCCGCAACCAACGCCGGCCACCCAACGAACGCGGTCGCGGCTTGCGCCGCTCCTACCCCTGGCACGCGGGCGGCGGGAAGGAACGGCGCGCTGTGGGTACGGCCGATGCGGCCGCTCAGGCCGCCACCCTCAGCCGAACAGCGACACTCCGGGCACCAGCCACAGCGAAAAACCGGCCAGGCTCGATCCGATCACGGTCGCGGCCAATACGTCGCTCGGGTAGTGCAGGCCCAGCACCACGCGCGAGGCGGCGACGCTCGCGCTGAAGGGGATCAGCAACCACGCCAGCACCGGGTAATGCGCCATCGCCACCAGGCTGAAGGCGACCGCGTGCAGAGTGTGGCCGGACGGGAAGCTGAACTCGTCGAGGGGCGCGACCCAGGCGTGGATGCGCTGGTCGGAGGCGAACGGGCGCGGGCGGCGGGTCCAGCGCTTGAGCAGTTTGTACAGCGCCAGCGCGATCACGCCGGTCGCAGCCAAGTGGGCCGAGGCGCGCAAGCCGTCGTAACCGTCGGCGAGGATCAGCGCGGCCATCAGCGCGTACCAGAACACGCCGTCGCCGAGGCGGCTGACCGCGGCGAAGTAGGCGCGCGAGCCGCTGCGTTCGCCCAGGCGATTGGCGCGCAGGCACCAGCCGGATTCGCCGGCGATCAGTCGTTTGCGCAACGGCAGCCGGTTCATACGACCTCCTGGGTCGGTTTGGTTTCGTCGTTGATGCGGCGGGTCGTGCGGTTGTGCGGGCTGCGGTCGGCCAGGGCGTGCAACAGGGCATCGAAATCGGCCGCGACCTGTTCCGGGCGCAGGCCGCTGATCGCTTCGCGGCCTGCGCGGGACATTCCCGCGCGCAAGGCGTCCTCGCTGCCGATGCGCACCGCCGCGGCGATGAAGCCGGCGTCGTCGCCGTCTGCGATGGCGGCGCCGTGGATGCCGTCGCGCAGGTGCTCGTGGGCCGCGCCGTAGTCGAAGGCGACCGTCGGCACGCCGCTGGCCATGGCTTCGAGGGTGACGTTGCCGAAGGTTTCGCTGTGGCTCGGGAACAGGAACAGGTCGCCGCTGGCGAAATGCTCGGCCAGGGTCTCGCCGCGCTTGAGCCCGCAGAAGATGAAATCCGGGTTGTCGCGCTGCAGCTTCTCGCGCGCCGGGCCGTCGCCGACCCAGACGAAGCGCGCCTCGGGGCGCCGCTGCTGCAGCGAGCGGAACGCGCGCACGGCCAGCTCGAGGTTCTTCTCCGCGGCGATGCGGCCGACGTAGATCGCCGCCAGGCCGTGTTCGTCCAGGCCCCAGTCGCGGCGCAGGTCGGCGCGGCGGCGGCCGGGGTCGAACAACACCGTGTCGACCGCGCGCGGCAGCCGCACCACATCCTCGAAGCCTTGGCCGCGCAGGAATTCGGCGAGTTCGCGGGTAGGCACGAGGGTTGCGTCGGCGCCGTTGTGGAAGCGGCGCATCCAGCGCAGCGCGGTGCCGGCCAGGAACGGCGCGCCGTAGTCGCGCATGTATTCGTCGAAGCGGGTATGGAAGCCGGTCGCCGCCGGAATGCGCAGGCGCTGCGCCGCGCGCAGGGCCGACCAGCCGAGCGGGCCCTCGGTCGCGACGTAGATCGCGTCGGGGCGGTGGGCGCTCCAGGCTTGGCCCAGGCGCGCGGCGCAGGGCAGGCCGAAGCGCAGGCCCGGGTAGCGCGGCAGCGGCAGGCCCTTGACCAGCAGTTCGTGGGCGGCGCCATCGGCTTCGCCGTGCTGGCGCGGACGCACCAGGCCGACCTCATGGCCGCGCGCACGCAGACCCTGCTCCAGACCCTGCACGGTCAGGGCGACGCCATTGATTTCCGGCGGATAGGTCTCGGTGACGATCGCGTAGCGCATGCGCGGCTCCCGGTTTGGGCAAGCCTGGGCGCGGTCCATGTCCCGGCCGTGGCGCGGCGATGACAGGCCGGTGACGTTGCGGCCGCCGCCGCGTTCATGTGACGCAATCGGCATTTCGCCGCGCCGTCGGCGTTCGAAACCCGCGAGTCAATGCCATCACGCAGGAGCCATATTCCGGAGTGTTAACAACTCGATCCCTACAATCGCCCGGTTTACCCCCTCCGAAGGTGGCGTGTGCGCCGACGCGAATTGATCAAGGCCGGGTTGTCCCTGCCGCTGGCCGGCCTGGCCGGCGGCGTCGGGCTGCCGTGGCCGGCGCTGGCCACGACCGGTCCTGCGCGGCCGTTCGACGCCGCCACCGTGCCGGGCCTGGCGCGCGCGCTGGCGGCCAAGCCTTACCGGCCGGCCGACGCCGACCTGCCCGAGGCCTTGGCGCGGATCAAGTACGACACCTACCGCGATATCCGCTTCGACCCCGAACAGGCCCTGTGGAAAGCCGAGGCCCTGCCATTCCGGCTGCAGTTTTTCCACCGCGCCTTCCTGTTCAAGCACCGGGTCGACATCCACCGCGTGCACGGCGGCCTGGCCACGCCGGTGGTGTACCGCCCGCAGATGTTCAGCTTCGGCAGCGCGCCGAAGCCGACCCAGGACGACCTGGGCTTCGCCGGCTTCCGCGTGCACGCGCCGATCAACCGCGGCGATTACTTCGACGAAGTCTGCGCCTTCCTCGGCGCCAGTTATTTCCGCGCGGTCGCCAAGGACCTGCTGTACGGGCTGTCGGCGCGCGGCCTGGCGCTGAACACCGGCGCCGGCAACAGCGAAGAGTTTCCGGTGTTCACCGCGTTCTGGATCGAACAGCCCGCGCCCGGCGCCAAACAGATCGTGGTGCACGCGCTGATGGACAGCCCCAGCGTGGCCGGGGCGATGCGCTTCGCGATCACGCCCGGCGCCGAGACCGTGTTCGACACCCAGTTGCGCCTGTACCCGCGCGTCGCTCTGGACCGGGCTGGCATCGCGCCGCTGACCAGCATGTATCACTTCGACGCCACCGACCGGGTCGGTGTCGACGACTTCCGCCCGGCGGTGCACGACTCCGATGGCCTGGCCCTGTACAACGGCGCCGGCGAACAGATCTGGCGCCCGCTGCGCAATCCCAAGACCCTGCAGGAGAGCGCCTTCCAGGACCGCCGCCCGCGCGCATTCGGGCTGATGCAGCGCAAGCGCGGTTTCGCCGACTACGCCGACAGCGAGGCGCATTACGAGCGACGGCCGAGCCTGTGGGTCGAGCCGGTCGGCGACTGGGGCGAGGGCGCGGTGCATCTGATCGAGATCCCGACCGGCGACGAATATCACGACAACATCGTCGCGTTCTGGCGGCCGCGCGCGCCGCTCGCGGCCGGCCGAGAACACCGCTACGACTACCGCCTGCACTGGTGCGCGAAACATGCCTGGAAGCCGGCGCAGGCGACGGTCAGCCGCACCCGCATCGGCGCCGGCAACGGCGCGGCGCGGCGGATCGTCATCGATCTCGATGGCGGGCGCCTGGGCCAGCTCGCCCCCGAGGCCAAGCCGCGCGCCGTGGTCTGGGCCTCGGCCGGGCGTATCGCCAACGCGATCGCTCACCCCAACAGCGGCACCGGTGGCTGGCGAATGTCGTTCGAACTCGAACCGGGCACTGCCCGCTCGGTCGAGTTGCGCGCGGTGCTCGAAGACGCCGACGGCCCCCTTTCCGAAACCTGGCTTTATCGTTGGACTGCATGAATTCAACCGTCGCTCCCCCGCAACGACCCCTCTCCGTGCCGTTCGAAGCGCTGCCCCCGGAATCGCCGCTGGCGATGCCGGTGCAATCGCTGAGCAGCGGCGCACGTTCCGCCAACACCTTGCCGAGCGAGCCGAAGGGCATGGCGCTGCGGCGCCTGTACGTGATCGGCGGCGCCGCGCTGCTGACCCTGGTCGCGGCGTACCACATCCTGCGCGTGCTCTACGTCGGCGGATTGAACCTGCTCGAAGGCGTACTGCTGCTGCTGTTCGTGGCCTTGTTCGCCTGGATCGCGCTGGCCTTCACCAGCTCGCTGGCCGGGTTCGCCCTGATCCTGTCGCGGCGTCGCTGGCGCCTGGGCCTGAAGCAGGGCGGCGAATTGCCGGCGCTGGGCGAGCGCACAGCCTTGCTGGTGCCGACCTACAACGAAGACCCCGAGCGGCTGATGGCCGGCCTGCAGGCGATCTACGAATCGGTCGCCGACACCGGCCAGCTCGACCGCTTCGACTTCTTCATCCTCAGCGACACCACCAAGGAACCGATCCGCCAGGCCGAGATCCGCGCTTTCCATGCGCTGCGCGAGCGCACCGGCGGCCATCGGCGCATCTTCTATCGCCGGCGCAAGAACAACGCCGAGCGCAAGGCCGGCAACATCGCCGAGTGGGTGCGCCGCTTCGGCGGAGCCTATCCGCAGATGCTGATCCTCGACGCCGACAGCCTGATGACCGGCGAGGTCATCGTGAAGCTGTCGAGTGCGATGGAACGCCATCCCGACGTGGCCCTGATCCAGACTCTGCCGATGATCGTCAACGGCCAGACCCTGTTCGCGCGGATGCAGCAGTTCGCCGGCCGCGTCTACGGCCCGGTGATCGCCTACGGCATCGCCTGGTGGCACGGCGCCGAGAGCAATTACTGGGGCCATAACGCGATCATCCGCACCCGCGCCTTCGCCGAGCACGCCGGCCTGCCGGAACTGCGCGGCCGCAAGCCGTTCGGCGGCACGGTGCTGAGCCACGACTTCGTCGAAGCGGCCTTGATGCGCCGCGGCGGCTGGGCCCTGCACATGCTGCCCGGCCTGATCGGCAGCTACGAGGAAGGCCCGCCCTCGCTGACCGACATGCTGGTGCGCGACCGCCGCTGGTGCCAGGGCAATCTGCAGCACACCGCGGTGTTGCCCGCGAAGGGCCTGCACTGGATCAGCCGCATGCACCTGCTGATGGGCATCGGCCATTACTTCACCGCGCCGATGTGGGCGGTGATGATGCTGATCGGCCTGGCGATTCCGCTCGACAAGGCCGGCTTCTTCAACTGGGAAAGCGCGCGCCTGCCGGGCTTCTCGCCGGGCGACTACTGGCGCGACCAGGATCCCGAGCGCGCGCTGTGGGTGTTCCTGGCGACGATGGCGGTGTTGCTGACGCCGAAGGTGATGGGCTTCATCACCATGTTGCTGGACGGCAACACCCGGCGCGGCTGCGGCGGCGCGATCCGCGCCTTCTTCAGCATGATCCTGGAGACTCTGCTGGCGGCGTTGATGGCGCCGATCACCATGTACGTGCAGTCGCGCGGTGTGGCCGAGGTGCTGTCGGGCAAGGATTCGGGCTGGGAGTCGCAGCGTCGCGACGACGGCAGCCTGCCCTTGTCGGGGCTGATCCGCAGCTATGGCGGCCTGACCCTGTTCGGCCTGCTGATCGGCGCGATGGCCTATGTGGTGTCGCCGCCGCTGGCGGCATGGATGTCGCCGGTGATCATCGGCTTGGTGGTGTCGATCCCGGTGGTGGCGCTGACCTCGGCGCGCGGGCCCGGGCTTTGGCTGCGCCGGATCGGCATCTTCCGTACTCCCGAGGAAATCACCCCGCCGCCGGTGTTGGTGAGGGCGAAGCAATTGCGGGCGGAGGCGGCCCAGCGGTCGGCGGGGTGAGGGAGGTTATGCGTTGGTTTCGCTTCGCCGCTGGAGCTTCCTGTAGGAGCGACGTGAGTCGCGACCGCCGAACGCGCAGAGGCACCAAGGCTGATATCGCCCATCGAAGCGATGCGTTTTCGCCAGGGTAGGAGCGGCGCAAGCCGCGACATCGCTGTTATGGTCTTGCGGCGCGCGGCTCAAGAAAGATCAGGATCAAGATCAAACCCAAAGCTTCCGCCACTAAAGCGGCGGGTTACTTTCTTTTGTCACAAGCAACAAAAGAAAGGTAACCAAAGAAAAATGCTTTTCTTTGAATCACCAGCCCGCACGATCGATGCCGACGCAGGGATTTTTCATACGGGACATCCTTGTCCCGATGAAAAACGGCCCGCATCCCTGCGGGCCGCCCTCCGGGTCTTCTGTTGCTTTCGCGAGTGCGGGACGGCGCACAGCAACAGCAAAATCTTTGCGGCAAAGGCAAAGGCAAAGGCAAAGGCAAAGGCAGAGGCAGAGGCAGAGGCAGAGGCAGAGGCAAAGGCAAAGGCAAAGCGGGCGACGGTCGATCCCGGCCCATGAAAGGATCGCCGGTAGCCGCAAGTCGCGGTCGCGGTCGCGGCTTGCGCCGCTCCTACCCGGCGGAAGGACGCCGCTTCGATGGATGACACTGGCGCTGTTGTCTCTGCGCGTCCCGTGGTCGCGGCTTACGCCGCTCCTACAGTGATCGATCGCGGCTAAAGCTTAGGTTGTAGACACCCTTGCTGTTGCTTTTGCTGTGCGTCGCTTCGCACCCGCGAAGGCCATCGAAGACCCGGAGGGCGGCCTGCATGGATGCAGGCCGTTTTTCATCGGGACAGGGACGTCCCGTATGAAAAATCACCGCGTATGCACCACTCGTGCGGGCCATTGATTCAAAACAAAGCATTTTTCTTTGGTTACCTTTCTTTTGTTGCTTTAGACAAAAGAAAGTAACCCGCCGCTTTAGTGGCGGAAGCTTTGGGTTTGATCTTGATCTTGATCTATTGAACCAGAGAAACGCCGCAAGACCGTCACAACGATGTCGCGGCTTGCGCCGCTCCTACCCTCGCGATGGCTCCCGCCTTCGATCGATGACGAAAGCGCTGCGGATCTGCGCGTTCCGTGGTCGCGACTCACGTCGCTCCTACACAGAGAGCCAGTAGCGACGCGAGACCGAAGTGCGACGCTCGCGCCGATCAAGCCGCCAACAACTTCAAGGCAATCCCCAACCCCGCCATATCCTGCGGCTCGCCCTCGAGGTCGGCATGGATCAGCGGGCGGGATTCGAGCCAGCGACGCGAGACGGTCAGGGTCAGGGTGTTGCCCTCGCCGTGAGCGTCGAGCTGGGGGATGGGGTCGGATTCGTGGGCGCGATGCAGCAGCACGGCCAGGCGCAGCAGGGCCGAGCTGCGGCGCACCGCCGACAGCAGGCGGTCGGGCAGGGCGTCGAAGGCGGACTTCGGGATGCCGCGGCGGTGGGTGCGCACCAGGGCGGCGAGGAATTGCTGCTGCTGGCGCGAGAAGCCGGAGATGTCGGAGTTCTCGATCACGTACGAGCTGTGCACGTGGTACTGGCTGTGGGCGATCGCCAGGCCGAGTTCGTGCAGGCGCGCGGCGCGTTGCAGCATCAGGCGGTCGTCGGCGTCCAACTGCCAGCTTTCGGCGACCTGGTCGAACAGGCGCATCAGGGTCGCCTCGACCCGCGCGGACTGCTGTTCGTCGATACCGTAACGGTTGACCATCGCCTTGACCGCGGCATCGCGCGGGTCGTCGGCGCCGCCGCGGCCGAGCATGTCGTAAAGCACGCCTTCGCGCATCGCCGCCTTGCTGATCGCCATGCGCTGCAGGCCGAGCACGTTGAAGGCGGCTTCGAGGATCAGGATGCCGCCGGCGATGATCGGGCGGCGGTCGGCCGACAGGCCGGGCAGGTCGATCTCGTCGATGCGGTCGGCCTGGAGCAGACGGTCGCGCAACTGCGGCAGGGCCTCGGCGATCACCGCGCCCTTGGTCAGCTTCATCGCCGCGCAGATCTCGCCGATGGCCTTGTTGGTGCCGGAGGCGCCCAGGGCCTCGTGCCAGCCGAGCGAGCGGTAGGTGCCTGCGAACTGCTGGAATTCGGCCGAGACCTCGGTCAGCGCATCGCGCCATTTTTTCTTCGACAGCTTGCCGTTCTCGAAGAAGCGACGGGTCGTGGCGACGCAGCCGACCTGCAGGCTTTCGCGTTCGATCGCCTCGAAGCCGCTGCCGATGATGCACTCGGTGGAGCCGCCGCCGATATCGATGACCAGACGGCGCTCTCCGGGCTTGGACGGTTGCGCGTGGGCGACGCCCAGGTAGATCAGGCGGGCTTCTTCGCGGCCGGAGACGACTTCGATGGCGTGGCCGAGCGCGGATTCGGCCGGCATCAGGAAGGCCTGCGGGGCGGCGAGACGGCGTACGGTGTTGGTGGCTAGGGCGCGCACGCGTTGCGGCGGCACGTCGCGGATGCGCTGGCCGAAGCGCGACAGGCAGTCCAGCGCGCGCTGGCGGACCTCAGGGGCGAGGCCGCCCTTGCGGTCCAGGCCTTCGGCCAGGCGCACCGTCTCGCGCAGCCGGTCGACGGTGCGCAACTGCCCCAGCACGTAGCGGGCGACCACCATGTGGAAACTGTTCGACCCCAGGTCGACGGCGGCGAGCAGGTCGCCATCCTGGAGCGGCAGGCGGGTGGTCGGGAAAATATTGTTCATGTGCGGGATTTTCGTTTATCCGCACAACTTGGCCAACAGGGTGGCCTGTGCCGAATGGGGCATCGCGCCTTCCTCGGGCACCACGCGCAGGTACCGACCGTCCGACTGCAGCTCCCAGGCGTTGAGGTTGTCGGCGAGGTAGTTCGACAGCGCCTCGTCGTAGACGCGGGCGCGCAGGTCGTGGTCGAGGACCGGGAAACCGGTCTCGACCCGGCGCAGCAGATTGCGTTCGAGCCAGTCGGCGCTGGAGCAGAACAGGTCCGGCGCGCCGTCGTTGGCGAACCAATAGACCCGATGGTGTTCGAGGAAGCGGCCGACGATCGAGCGCACCCGGATGTTGTCGGAAATGCCCTCGACACCCGGGCGCAGGGTGCAGGCGCCGCGCACGATCAGGTCGATCTGCACGCCGGCCTGCGAGGCCTGGTACAGCGCGCGGATCACCTGCGGCTCGTTCAAGGCGTTCATCTTGGCGACGATGCGGGCCGGTTTGCCGGCGCGCGCGTGCCTGGTTTCGCGGTCGATGCGCTTGAGCACCCCCGCGTGCAGGGTGAACGGCGACTGCAGCAGGCACTTGAGCTTGAGCGACGGCGCCAGCCCGGACAGCTGCTGGAAGATCAGGTGGACGTCGTTGCCGATGTCGGGATCGGCGGTGATCAGGCCGAAGTCGGTGTAGGCGCGCGCGGTGCCGCTGTGGTAGTTGCCGGTGCCCAGGTGCACGTAGCGGCGCAGCTTGCGGCCTTCCCGGCGCACGATCAGCAGCATCTTGGCGTGGGTCTTGTAGCCGACCACGCCGTACACGACCTGCACCCCGGCCTCCTGCAGGCGGTCGGCGAGGCCCAGGTTGGCTTCCTCGTCGAAGCGCGCGCGCAGCTCGACCACCACGGTGACGTCCTTGCCGTTGCGCGCGGCCTGGACCAGTTGCTCGACGATCGGCGAATCCTTGCCGGCGCGGTACAGGGTCTGCTTGATCGCGAGCACGTGAGGGTCTTCGGCGGCCTGTCGGATCAGCTCCAGCACCGGGGAGAACGCATCGAAGGGATGGTGCAGCAGCACGTCGCCGTCGGCGACGGTGTCGAACATGGTGTCCACGCCGGGCAGCACGCGCTGCTGGTAGGCGGGGAATTTCAGTTCCGGGCGCTGGACCAGGTCGTACACCTGGATCACCCGGTTGAGATTGACCGGGCCGTTGATGCGGTACACCGCGTTCTCGGGCAGGTCGAAATTCTCCAGCAGGGTGCGCACGATCGGCTTCGGGCACTGCTCGGCGATCTCCAGCCGCACCGCGCGCAGATAGCCGCGGCCGATCAGCTCGTCGCGCAGGGCCAGGGCGATGTTGTCGACTTCTTCTTCGTCGACCAGCAGCTCGGAGTTGCGGGTCACCCGGAACTGGTAGGCGCCCTTGACCTCCATGCCCGGGAACAGTTCGTCGACGAAGGTCGACAGCACCGAGGACAGGAACACGAAGTCGTGCTTGCCGCCGGAGACGTTCTCGGGCAGTTGGATGATGCGCGGCAGCGAGCGCGGCGCGCGCACGATGGCCAGGTTTCCGGCGCGGCCGAATGCGTCCTTGCCCTTCAGCACCACCACGATGTTGAGCGACTTGTTGAGGATCTTCGGGAACGGGTGCGCCGGGTCCAGGCCGAGCGGCGACAGCACCGGCATGATTTCGTCGCGGAAGTAGGCGCGCAGCCAGCGGGTCTGGCGCGCGTTCCAGGAATTGCGCCCGAGCACGCGCACGCCGGCGTCGCTGAGCGCCGGGCGCAGCACGTCGTTCCAGCATTCGTACTGCGACTTGACCAGCTCGGCGGCGCGGTCGTGGATGCGCGCGAGCACGGTCGCCGGCGCCAGCCCGTCGGGGCCCGGCGCGAGGCCCAGGTCCTGGGCATGGCGCATGGTGCCGGCGCGGATCTCGAAGAACTCGTCGAGGTTGGTGCAGGAAATGCACAGGTACTTCAGCCGCTCCAGCAGCGGCACCTGCGAGTCCTGGGCCTGGGCCAGGACGCGGAAATTGAAGTCCAGCTGGGACAGTTCGCGATTGAAGTACAGGGCGCTGTCGCGCAGCGGATCGGTGTCGAGCGGGGTATCCGTCATCGCATTCATGGCGCTGCTGCAGAGTTCCTAAGGCAGGACGTCGGGGAGAGTATCGGCGAATGCATCGTGATAGGCGTCGCGGCGGCGGATCCGGTCGATGCCGAAGTGACAGGCGAAAGTGCTGCCGCGGCCGACTTCGCTGGCGATCTCGAGCCGCGCCTGATGCAGGTGCAGCACGTGCTTGACGATCGACAGGCCCAGGCCGGTGCCGCCGCTTTCGCGCGAGCGGCTGGTCGAGACGCGGTAGAAACGCTCGGTGATGCGCGGCAGGTGCGCGGCCGGGATGCCGTAGCCGCTGTCGACCACTTCCAGCACCGCGCCGCGGGCGATGCCGGCGTTTTCAGGGCGGAAGCGGATGCGGATGGTGCCGCCGGCCGGGGTGTAGCGGATCGCGTTGCTGACCAGGTTGGAGAACGCGCTGTGCAGTTCCTTGTTGGAGCCGAACAGGTCGACTCCGGCCAGGTCGTCCATCGCGATCTCGTGCCGGCCCTGGCTCAGCGCATTGGCCTCGCGCTTGAGCGTGGACAGCATCGAGGCCATCGCGACGATTTCCTCGGCCGGCAGGCTGTCCTGCGATTCCAGCCGCGACAGGGTCAGCAGGTCTTCGACCAACTGGGTCATGCGCTGCGACTGGCGCTGCATTTCCGCGAGCATCGGCGCCCAGTCCGGGTGTTCTTCCGGATCGAGCAGGTCGAGGTAGCCGTGCACCACGGTCAGCGGCGTGCGCAGTTCGTGCGAGACGTTGGCGACGAAATCGCGGCGCATCTGCTCGAGTTGCAGCAGCCGGCTGACGTCGCGCGCGACCAGCAGCCAGAGGTTTTCCGAGTACGGGATCAACCGCAGGCTCAGAGTGATGGCCGGATTCCACGGCGAAGCCGCTTCGAGCGGTTCGGCGTTGCGGCCCGAGGCCAGCCAGTGCGCGAGTTGCAGCGGCTGCAGGCGATGCACCACCGGCGCGCCGATATCGCGCGGATAGCGCAGGCCGAACAGGCCGTTGGCGGCCTCGTTGAACCACTGGATGCGCTGGCTGTTGCGCTCGACCACGACGATCGCGTCGGGCATCGCCGCTGCGGCGGCGCGGTAGGCGCGCAGCATCTCGATCAGGCGGCGCTTGCGCCCGCGCATCTCGGCCTGGCTGCGGTGCAACAGGCGGTCGAGTTCGTTCCAGATGCCTTCGCCGAGCGGCGGGGTGAGGCGCTGGCGCGCGGTCAGCCGGATCAGCACCCGGCGCAGCCGCCAGTAGTGCCAGGCGACGACGCCCAGCGCAGCGAAGGTGACGACCGGCCAGGGATAGCCGATCAGCACCCCGAGCACGGCGGCGCCGACCAGGATCAGGGCGAGCTGACCGAGGGTGCGGAACCAGGCGGAGCGTGCGCGGGGAGGCATACCTCCAGCTTACGCGGCGAGCGAGGCGGAAAAACGATACCCCGCGCCGCGTACGGTCTGGACCATGCCGTCGAGGTGATGGGGCTCGAGGGTCTTGCGCAGGCGGCGGATATGCACATCGACGGTGCGCTCTTCGACGTAGACGCTGCCGCCCCAGACGTGATCGAGCAACTGGGTGCGCGAATACACGCGCTCGGGGTGGGTCATGAAGAAATGCAGCAGTCGGTACTCGGTCGGGCCGATCTGGACCGGCTGGTCGCCGCCTTCGCCGTGGGCGAACACGCGGTGGGCGGCACCGTCGATACGCAGCGGACCGACCCCGACGCTGCCGTCCTCGTCGTCCTCGCGCGAGCGGCGCAGCACCGCGCGGATGCGCGCCAGCAGCTCGCGCGCCGAGAAGGGCTTGACCACGTAGTCGTCGACCCCGGCTTCGAGGCCGCCGACGCGGTCGTTCTCTTCGCCGCGCGCGGTCAGCATGATGATCGGGATCTCGCGGGTCAGCGATTCCTTGCGCCAGCGACGGGCCAGCTCCAGGCCGCTGGTGCCCGGGAGCATCCAGTCGAGCAGGATCAGGTCGGGGACGCGGTCGGCGATCGCCGCCTGCGCCTCGCGGGCATCGCCGGCGTGGACCGGGTCGTATTCGCCCTTGCGCAGGGCAAAGGACACCATGTCGCGGATGGCGGGTTCGTCTTCGACTATCAAGATGCGCTTCTGCACACGGTCACCGAGGGGGAGGCGGGGAGGGCTCGTCCTTGAAACCGCGCCAGTACACTACCGTTTTATGACTACTCCATGACAAGGTTTGGGTAGCATTGCCGGCTTTGTGATGCGGCGCGCTTGCCTGGGGCTGTTTTCGCGATCCCGCTGCAGGACCGCGATTACCCAGGATTGGCGGCGCTTTCGCCGTCGTTGCCGCCCTAATGCGCGACGCTGGAGTTTGGCGTTCAGATGACATCGCGATGGCAGGCAGCGGGCCGGCGGCCCAGATGGCGGCCCGGCGACGCGGGCGTGGCGCTGCGATGGCGGCCGTGTGGCGGCCGATCCCTGGCGCGGCGGCCGATTCGCCCCGTCGACAGAGTGCGGACGGGGCCCTGCGTGATGCGAGGTCCGCTCGACTCCTGGGCGCGGGATCTCCTTCAGAGTGGCTGCCAAGCCGAAGCACCCTCCTTCCCCTTTTGACAAAGGGGCGGCGCCGCGGAGGGCCGGAAGTCCGATCGTGACCCTCGGCGCGGGGGATTTGCCATTCCCGCACTCGGCCGCCCGCCTAGCGCCGCTTCAGATCCTCGTCGCGCACGCCCTGGCGCTTGAGCTCCAGCACGGTCGGGGTAATCGCGGCGATGCGCGCCTCGATCCGGGCGCGGGCGTAATAGTCCAGGTCGGGATTGCGCTTGAGCGTGTTCAGCTGGACCAGGGCCTGTTCCGGGCGGCCGCGCAGGTAAGCGGCCTCGGCATAGGCTTCGCCGGCGCGGATCGAGTCGCCGGCGATCTCGCAGGCCCGGGCGAACAACTGCTGCAGCAGCGGGTCGTCGCCGCCCTGGCCGAACAACGGCCGCAGCACCGCCTGGGCGCGCTGTCCGGCGGCCGGCGTGTTGCGGTCGGTCAGCACCTTGGCATAGCCCAGGGCGATGGCGCGGTTGTTCGGAGTCTGACGCAGCAAGGCCTCGAAGCGGGCGTCGGCCGCGGCGGTCTTGCCGGTCTGGGCCTCGGCCTCGGCCAAGGCCAGGCTCAGCCAGACCTGGCCCGGATGCTTCTGCAGCAGTTCGCTCAGCACCGGCACTGCCGCGCCGGGCTGGTTGGAGCGCATCCGCGCCAGGGCCATGCCGTAGCGGCGGGCGTCGCTGTCGCCGCCGAGGCGTTCGTATTCGCGCACCGCTTCGCGCGGCGAGACCGCGCTGAGCACGCGTAGGCGCTCGCGGGCGAACTCGAACACGCCGGTGCTGCCGGAGGTCAGCGACTGGTCGAATAGCTTCAGCCCGCTCGGCAGCAAGGGGTTGTCGGTGCCGCTGGCGTTGTCGGGCAGGGTGAACGGCGCCTTGGGGATGCGTTCGACCCGGGTCGCGTTCGGCGTCGCGGTGACCGCGGTCAGGCTGTTCTTGCCGGCGATCTGTTCGGCGCGCTCCTTGGCTTCGCCGATGCGGGTGGTGGTGACCGGGTGGGTCATCAGGTAGTCGGGCGTCTCGCCGTACCAGTTGGCGGCGTTGCTGCGCGACACCACCTGCATGCGGGCGAAGAAGTCGGCCATCGCGGTCGGGTCGTAGTGGCTGCGCGACAGGGTCTGGATGCCGATCCGGTCGGCCTCGGACTCGTTGGAGCGGGTGTAGTTGATCTGGCGCTGCTGCATCAGGCCCAGGCCCGAGGTGATCGCGGCCATGGTCGCGTCGTCGGTGGAGTTGGAGCCGGCGCTCTGCGCGGCCACGATCGCGCCGAGCATCGCCAGCAGGATCGGCAGTTGATCGCGCTGGGCGCGCTCGACCCCGCGCAGCACGTGTTGCTGGGTGACGTGGGCGACCTCGTGCGAGATCACCGCGGCCACCTCGTCCTCGCGTTCGGCGGTCAGCACCAGGCCGGAGTTGACGCCGATGTAGCCGCCGAGGGTGGCGAAGGCGTTGATCTGGCGCTCGCGCAGCATGAAGAAGGTGAACGGCTGGCTGGGCTTGTCGCTGTTGGCGGCGAGGCGGGTGCCCAGGGTGTCGAGCCAGCTGTCGATCAGCGGGTCTTCGAGCAGGTAGTCGTAGTGGCGCAGCTGCGCCAGCATCATCGCGCCGTACTGGCGCTGCTTGGCCGGCGTCAGCAGTTCCGCCGCCGAGGAGCCGATATCGGGCAGCCTGGATTCCTGCGCGCTCGCGCAGACGCTGCCGAGGGCGAGGGTGACAGCGGCGGTGAGCAAGGCGATGCGGCGCAAGCGGTGAGTCCTCGAAACCAGACGGAAGATGGGGGACGGCGGGGTGCGAAAGCGGGCGGGGCATTCGCGGCGGATGCATGGCAGGATGCCGCCCGGGCGACGGCATGGCGTGAATGCGTCGTTAACTCATCGGTTCAACGCCCGGCCGCCGCTATCGGGGTCGTCGCGACGCCGCCAAGCGAGCGTAGCCGGTGCCAGTACCCGACGCCGGCGTATTGCCTGCGTACCGGGCCGTGCGGGACTGCGTTCCATCGACGAACTTTAAACTCCCCGTTGCCGTAGCCATATTCGACCGCAGGACCACCCCAGAGTTCAGGCAGGAGAACCGTTTTGAGCGACACCGCCCCCCAACCGCCGTCGATCGTGATCTATACCACCGCGATCTGCCCGTATTGCGTCGCCGCGAAGAATTTCCTCAAGAGCAAAGGCCAGCAGTGGACCGAGGTCCGCATCGACCTGGACCCGGCCGAGCGCGAGAAGATGATGGCGCTGACCAAGCGCACCAGCGTGCCGCAGATCTTCATCGGCCAGACCCACGTGGGCGGCTACGACGACATGATCGCCCTGCACCGCGCCGGCGGCCTGGACCCGCTGTTGGCGGGGGTGAGCTGACGCGCCAGGCGGCACTGCCGCCTGCGTCAGCGAACGCCCGGCCAGGGATGGCCGGGCCGGACGATCCGCAGCCGAACCCGCATCGCCATGGACGGCAAGCGCGTACCCCATCCTTAAGCGGCACTGCCGCCTGCGTCAGCGAACGCCCGGCCAGGGATGGCCGGGCCGGACGATCCGCAGCCGAACCCGCATCGCCATGGACGGCAAGCGCGTACCTCTCATCTCAAGGAACCTGTGTGAGTAACGATCGTACCGACGACAAAGCCGCCCCGAACGAAAGCGACCGAGTCGCCGAGTTCACCGCCTTCCGCAAGCGCATGAACGAACGAATCCTGGCCGAACCGAACCAGGTGGTGCGGCGTTTCTTCGCCCTGGATACGCAGACCTACCAGCCCGGCGCACTCGACCTGAAGACCAAGGAACTGCTCGGCCTGGTCGCCTCGATGGTTCTGCGCTGCGACGACTGCATCAGCTATCACGTCGCCCAGTGCAAGGAGGCCGGGGTCAATCGCGACGAGATGTTCGAAGCGTTCTCGGTCGGCCTGGTGGTCGGCGGCTCGATCGTGATCCCGCACCTGCGCCGCGCGGTCGACTTCCTCGACCGGCTCGAACAGGGCGAAGCGGCCGCGCCGGCCGGTCACGACCACGGCTGAGCGCGTCGCTGTCCCGGTAGGAGCGGCGTGAGCCGCGACCGCGCGCCCCCGGCGCGTCGCAAGCGAGAGGTCGCGGTCGCGGCTTGCGCCGGTCCTACCCTGAAGCGGGTAAGGCGGCGGTAGCTGAACACGGGGCCGCTGCGCCGAATCGCATCGGCGGCTGCACCGAATCGGGCCGATCGGCGCCACCGACCAAGGTCCAATACTCCCGCGAATGCAGGCGGGGGCCGCTTCCGGCATAATTACGGGGCTCACACCTCGTGCGCCGCGCCGCTTGCGCCGCGCCCTACAGCTGGAAATCCTCATGACGCAAACCATTACGGTCATCCGTGGCGACGGCATCGGCCCCGAGATCATGGACGCCACCCTGCACGTGCTCGACACGATGAACCTGGGCTTGTCCTACGAATTCGCCGATGCCGGTCTGGTCGCGCTGGAAAAGCACGGCGAACTGCTGCCGGCGGCGACGATGGACTCGATCCGCAAGAACCGCATCGCCCTCAAGAGCCCGCTGACCACGCCGGTCGGCGAGGGCTTCAGCTCGATCAACGTCGAGCTGCGCAAGCGCTTCGACCTGTACGCCAACGTGCGTCCGGCCAAGTCGTTCCCGAACACCAAGTCCCGCTTCCCCTCGGGCGTGGACCTGATCACGGTGCGCGAGAACACCGAAGGCGCGTACATCGGCGAAGGCCAGTCGCTGTCGGAAGACGGCGAGACCGCGATGCTGACCCAGAAGATCACCCGCCGCGGCTCCGAGCGCATCGTGCGCTACGCCTTCGACCTGGCGCGCCGCACCGGCCGCAAGAAGGTCACGGTGGTGCACAAGGCCAACATCCTCAAGTCGACCTCGGGCCTGTTCCTGAAGACCGCGCGCGAAGTGGCGCAGCAGTATCCGGACATCCAGTGCAACGAGATGATCGTCGACAACACCTGCATGCAGTTGGTGATGCGTCCGGAGCAGTTCGACATCATCGTCACTACCAACCTGTTCGGCGACATCATCTCCGACCTGTGCGCCGGCCTGGTGGGCGGTCTCGGCCTCGCCCCGGGCGCCAACATCGGCACCGACGCGGCGATCTTCGAAGCCGTGCACGGCTCGGCCCCGGACATCGCCGGCAAGGGCATCGCCAACCCCTGCGCCCTGCTGCTGGGCGCGGCGCAGATGCTCGACCACCTCGGCCAGCCGGAAAAGGCCACCGCGCTGCGCGAGGCGATCATCGCCACGCTCGAAGCCAAGGACTCGCTGACCCCGGACCTCGGCGGCGAAGGCAACACGATGTCGTTCGCCAAGGCCATCGCGAGCCGCATCGCCGGCTGATCCTGCGGCCGTCGCAAGACCCAGCGGGGCGCCTTCGGGCGCCCCGTTTCGTTTGGGTCGCGTCATCCGCCCTGCGGCATCTCTCCCGCGAGCGGGAGAGGAGGCGTGGCGCTGTCGCCAGGATGGGCGGCTGAGGCCATCGCCCGGGGCCCTTTCCCTCTCCCGCGTGCGGGAGGGACGGGGAGAGCGCCAGCCGCCTGCGGAGAGCAGGGGGGGGCAGGCCCCGCTCCGGCCTCCCCGCTAGCATGGCCCCGACGCAGCATTCCAGCGCCAGCACTCGACAAGCGTGATGCTGCGCTGCAAAATCGCCATGTTTTCTAATCCATTCGGATGAAGCGATGAATCAACCGCTCCGCCCCGGCGCCCCGCTGTCCCCCAGTGCCTGGGCGCTGACGCCGCTGCTGGTGTTCCTGGCCCTGTTCTTCGGGGCCGGGCTGTATTTCACCTCGCACGGCGACGCCATGGGCTTCTACCAGCTGCATTCGCCGGTCGCGATCCTGCCGGCGCTGGCGCTGGCGGCTTTCATCGCCTGGCGGCGCGGGATCAAGCCGCTGGAGACCCTGCTGTCGGGCATGGGCGATCACAACGTCGTGCTGATGTGCCTGATCTTCCTGCTCGCCGGCGGCTTCGTCGAAGTGTCCAAGGCGATCGGCGCGGTCGACGCCATCGTCGCCCTCGGCGTCGGCAACGTGCATCCGGCCTTGTTGTTGCCGGCGCTGTTCGTGGTCGCCGGTTTCATCTCGCTGTCGCTCGGTACCTCGATGGGCACCATCGCCGCGGTCGCGCCGATCGCGCTGGGCGTGTCCGACGCCTCCGGCCTGGACCGCGCGCTGGTGCTCGGCGCGGTGATCGGCGGCGCGACTTTCGGCGACAACCTGTCGGTGATCTCCGACACCGCGATCGTCGCCAGCCGCACCCAGGGCTGCACGATGCGGGAGAAATTCCGCGAGAACCTCAAGCTGGCCTTGCCGGCGGCGATCGGCACCCTGGTGCTGCTCGGCTTCCTCGGCGAGACCGCGCCGGTGAGCACGCCCGATGCGGTGTCGCCGTGGCTGATCCTGCCGTACCTGGTGGTGCTGGGCCTGGCCATCGCCGGGGTCGACGTGATCATCGTGCTCAGCATCGGTTTGGTCATCGCCGGCCTGTTCGGCGTGTTCCTGGCCGAGGACTTCGGCTTCGCCGCCTACACCGCGCACATCTGGGACGGCTTCGAGAGCATGGTCGAGATCACCTTGCTGTCGCTGCTGGTGGGCGGTCTCGGCGCGTTGATGAAAGCCGCCGGCGGCCTGGCCTGGCTGGCCCAGGTCATCGGCAAGTTCGCGCGCGGCCATCGCAGCCGCCGCGCCGGCGAGATCAGCATCGCCGCGTTGTCGGCGACGAGCGATGTATTCACCGCCAACAACACGGTCGCGATCCTGATCAGCGGCGGCCTCGCCCGCGACGTCGCCCAGCAGCACGGCGTGCCGCCGGCGCGCGCGGCGAGCGTGCTCGACATCTTCGCCTGCGTGACCCAGGGCGTGCTGCCGTACGGGGCGCAGATCCTGCTCGCCGCCTCCTTGAGCCAGGTCTCGCCGCTGGCCTTGGTCGGCAACGTCCACTACAGCTGGCTGCTCGGCGGCATCACTGTGTTGACGATACTGTGGCCGTCGCGCCGGCGCGGCGAGGCCGTCAACGCGGCGAGCTGATCGGCCGATCCCACCGGTTGCGCGGGGTGCGCAAGCGGTGCCGAGCCGGCTAGGCTCGTGCATTGCAGCGTTGCGAGTCGAAGAACTCCGGCCGGGCCCGGCGATGGTTCTACGAAGCGTCCAGGATTTGCGCGTCGCCGATGCCGATCAGTCTGCGCTGGCCTGCGCATCGATCAACAGGGCCTGGCCGGGCTTGAGCACGGCCTTGCCGTTCAAGCCGTTGCGTTCGAGCAGGTCGGCGACGCGGATACGGTAGCGCTTGGCGATGGTCCAGGCGTTGTCGCCGCGGCCGACGGTGTGGCGGCGCGCACCGGCGGCTTGCTTGTTCTGTGCCTCGGCGACATCGACCGAAGCGGTGGTGACGGCCTGGGCGCCGGTGTCGCTCGCGTTGGCGCGGGTATTCGGCGGCAGTTCGATGTCGGCCAGGGTCTGGTCGGCGGCAAGCGGAGCGGGCGCGGTGTTCGCAGTCGCGGCGATGGCGAGCAAGGGCGCCCGGCGGGTGCTGGAACGGCCGATCGTGCCGTTGGCGAACACCGGGTTGAGGCGGCGCAGCTGCGCCGCGTCCTGGCCGGTGCGCGCGGCCCAGGCGTCGATGCCGCCGACCTCGGCCGGCACTGTCACCGCCTGCAGGTACGGCACCGGGCGGTCCAGCGCCTGCAGCCACTCGTCGCGGTCGTCGGCCTGTTCCATCAGGCACGACAGCGCATGCAGTTTGCGCACGTAGGCCTGGGTGATGTCGGACAGGCCGGTGAGCTGGTCGGGGCGGGCATTGGCCGCGGTCTGGCCGTTGCGCTTGAGCGCGTTGAGGATGCGGTACTCGCCGGCGTTGTAGGCCATCACCGCCAGCCGCCAGTCGCCGCCGAACATGCCGTGCAAGGTCTTGAGATAACGCACCGCGGCTTGCGTCGAATCGACCGGCGACAGGCGGCCGTCGTAGCCTTCGCGCATCGGCACGCGGTGATTGCGCGCGGTCAGGGCGATCATCTGCCAAAGCCCGGCGGGGCCGGCGGCGCTGCGCGCGCCGGGGCGGTAACCGCTCTCGACGAAGGGGATCAGCGCGTACTCGGTCGGCAGGTGCGCTTCGCGCAGGGCGTCGACCACGTAGCCGAACAGCGGCAGCAGGTCGTCGTCGGAACGGGCCAGGCGCTTGGGCGCGGCGGCGAAGTGCTGGCGCCAGCGGGTGCTCACGCCGGGTTCGCAGCTCGGGTCGGCCAGGCCCTCGCGGAAGCGTCGATAGATCTCGCGGCCGTTGCGGGTCGGCCCGGTCGGCGCCTCGGCCTTGGCCGGAGCGGTCTTGGCCTCAGCGGCTTCGGCGGCTAGGGCGGGCGAGGCGCAGGCTGCGCCCAGCCACAGTGCGGCGAGCAGGGCGGCACGCACGGGCGCGCACCGTTTGGCGTCGGCCCGCCTCAAGCGCGGAACCCGTCTTTCCAGCGCCGCAGCTCGGCGAAGGTCTGGATCTCGTCCTCGGGCGGATGGCCCAGGCGCGAGGTGATCGCGCGCAGCACTCCGGGTTCGCGGGTGCGCAGGAAGGGATTCGTCGCGCGCTCGTCGAGCAGGCTGCTGGGAACGGTGGGACGACCGGCGTTGCGCATGGCCTGAGCCTGTTCTATGCGGCGCCGCAGCGCCGGGTTGTCGGGTTCCACCACGCTCGCGAAGGCGGCGTTGGACAGGGTGTATTCGTGGCCGCAGCAGACCCGGGTCTCGTCCGGCAGGGCCGCCAGGCGGGTCAGCGAGACCAGCATCTGGGCGGCCGTACCTTCGAACAGCCGCCCACACCCCAGGCTGAACAAGGTGTCGCCGCTGAACAACAGGCGCTCGTCGCCATGGGCGCCGCGGTCCAGGTAGTAGGCGATGTGGCTGCGGGTGTGGCCGGGCACGGCCAGCACGTCGAGGGTCCAGCCCGCCACGTGCAGCTTCACCCCGTCGTCGACCCGCGCGGTCGCGCTGTGGATGCGCTCGTCGTCGGGGGCGAACACCGGGATCTCCGGCCAGCGCTCGCGCAGCGCGGCGGTGCCGCCGATGTGGTCGTCGTGGTGGTGGGTCAGCAGGATCCCCACCGGTCGCAGGCCGTGCGCGGCCGCGGCCATGACCGGCGCCGCGTCGCCGGGGTCGACGATCAGCGCCGACTCGTCGTCGCCAGACAGAGCCCAGATATAGTTGTCGTTGAGGGCGGGCAGGGCGAGCAACCGCATCGTCGGTCTCCTGGCGGGCGCGGGCCGGAGGGCCGCTGCGCGGGGCTGGGGCCGGTAAGGCCCGCTATCGGATTTGCCTGGCGCGGCCGGCGGGCGCACAGTCGGGGTCTTCGCAAGCCCCCGTGCCGTCCTGGCCCGATGCCTTCCGAGACTCCTGTCGAGAACGCGACCATGCCCGCCCCGTCCCACGGCCGTCAACCCGACCCCGCCCCCGCGTGTCCGCTGCAATGGTTCGGCGAAGTCGCCGGGCAGGGGCTGCTGGAAGTCGAGTCGGCGGCCATGGCGCGGGCGCTCGCGGCCAGCCCGACCTTGCCCTGGGCCTGGTTCGGCGTCGCCGCGGCATCGCCGCCCGGCGGCCGCCGCGGGGTCGCGCTGCGGCG
>NZ_JBPKJP010000018.1:0-50789 GCF_051217035.1 Lysobacter sp. 1R34A | reverse complement strand
GGCGCTGGTCGGGCGCGGCCGCGCCTGCGGAACCTGCCCGTGCAGGGCGCTGGCCGCGGCGTTCATCGTTTGACGCGCGCCGCCGTGGCCACCGCGGCGGCGGCGCGTTCGAGCGCGGCTTCGAGGTCGGCGATCAGGTCGTCGACGTGTTCGATGCCGATCGACAGGCGCAGCAGACCGTCGCTGATGCCGGCGGCGGTGCGCGCTTCCAGCGACATCGCGGCGTGGGTCATGGTCGCCGGATGGGCGATCAGGCTTTCGACGCCGCCCAGCGATTCGGCCAGGGTGAAACAACTCAGCCCTTCGACGAAGGCCCGCACCGCCTCCTCGCCGCCTTCGATCTCGACGCTCAGCATCGCGCCGAAGCCCTTCTGCTGGCGCGCGGCGAGCGCATGGCCGGGATGCGATTCCAGGCCCGGGTAATGCACGACGCGCACGGCCGGATGGTTGTCGAGCACGGTCGCGATGGCCCGGGTGTTTTCCTGGTGCACGCGCAGGCGCGCATCGAGGGTGCGCAGGCCGCGCAGGGTCAGGAAGGCATCGAACGGCGAGCCGGTCAGGCCGAGCGCATTGGCCCACCAGGTCAGCTGCTGGTGATGCTCCGCGCTCTTGGCGACCACCGCTCCGCCGACGACGTCGCTGTGGCCGTTGATGTACTTGGTCGTCGAATGCACGACCAGGTCCGCACCGAACGCGATCGGGCGCTGCAGCGCCGGCGACAGGAAGGTGTTGTCGACCACGGTCAGCGCGCCCTGGGCGTGTGCGGCCTCGATCACGAAGCGCAGGTCGGTGATGCGCAGCAGCGGGTTCGACGGAGTTTCGATCCAGACCACGGCCGGCTTGGTCGCCAGCGCTTCGGTCAGCGAGCGCGGGTCGGTCAGGTCGGCGGTGATCAGTTCGAACGCGCCTTTCGCCGCCAGCGCATTGAACAACCGCCAGCTGCCGCCGTAGCCGTCGTGCGGCACGACGATGCGGTCGCCGGGCTTGAGGAAGGCGTGCAGCACCAGGGTGATCGCCGACATGCCGGTCGAGGTGACGACGCCGCCGGCGCCGCCTTCGAGTTCGGCCAGGGCTTCGCCGAGCAAGTCGCGGGTCGGATTGCCGCTGCGGGTGTAGTCGTACTGGCGCTTGTCGTTGAAGCCGGCGAAGCTGAAGTTCGACGACAGCACGATCGGCGGCGTCACCGCGCCATAGGCGATGTCGCGGTCGATGCCGGCGCGCACCGCGGCGGTGCAGGTGCTGCGGATGCTGGTCGTGCTGGGGGTCGTGGTCACTGGTGCCGCTCCGTTGTTCTGAGTGCTCATGCGGCCGCCTGCGTACAGTCGGCCAGCGCTTCGCGCAGGATGGTGTCGATGTCGGATTCTTCTTTCAGGCACGCGTCGTGCCCGTAGATGGAGCGCAGTACGCGCAGGCGGGTTTCGCCGCGCAGGCGTTCGATGAGGTCGTAGGACTCGCTGAGCGGGATCAGGCGGTCCTCGCTGACCGCGACCACGGTGACCGGCACGCGGATCGTCGAGGGATCGATCTGCTGCAGGTCGATCGATTCGGACAGGCGCAGGAAGGCGGTGGCCGGCGTGCGCGCGACGTACTTGTTGCCGCAGTGGTCGAGGTAGTCCTCGGCGGCGACGCGGACGCGGCCGTCGCGCACCTCGGCGTTGCCGAAGCGTTCGGCGAACTCTTCCGGGGTGCGATAGCTCAGCACCGCCAGTTCGCGCGCCAACGCCAGGCCCTGGCTCTCGTCGCACTGCAGCGCACCGAGCGCGACCGCGCGGCGCTGCAGCGCGCGCCAGGCGGCGGCATAGGGATGGGCGCGGTGGGTGCCGCTGATCGAGACCAGCTCGCCCAGGCGCGCGGCATGCCGCGAGGCGAACTGCAGCCCGACCATGGCGCCGTAGGAATAGCCGATGAAGGCCTGCAGGCGTTCGATGCGCAGCGCGTCGAGCAAGGCGGCGATGGCGTCGGCCTGATCGGCCGGGTCGAGTGCGATGTCGAGGGTCCCGTCGGCGCCGATCCAGTCGAACGAGACCAGGTGGTGCCGGGCCGGATCGAGCGAACGGCCGGGCCCGACCTGGCTCTGCCACCAGCCTGGCTCGCCGAATTCGCGGCTCGGCGCCAGGTGGCGGTGCGCCGAAATGCCGCCGGCGACGAACAAAGCCGGCAGGCTGCGGTCGCCCTGGGTTTCGTAGCGCAAGGTCAGGCGGCGGCGGCCGGCGTGGCGCAGGTCCAGTTCGACCTCGATCTCGCCGCGGATGGCGGCGGCACGGCCGCTGCGCTCGAACACGTCGGGGGAAACGATCGCGGGCGAAGCGTAGGAAACGAAGCTGTCGCTGCGTTCGAACGTGGCGGCGGGGCTGTTGGCGAAGCTCATGGCGGTCATCCGAAGTGAACGGGCCACCGAGCTGCAAGTCGCAAGTGCGCCGGAAGCGCACTTCGCAACCATCTTCCGACCGACGCCATGAGGCGGGCCGCAGGAATTGGCACCTTCACGCAGCTTGCGCCGCGTTGGGTTGCCCCGGCTTCTAAGGGCCTGTCCCTCAGCCGGTCTCGATGGATGGCCTCAGTCTGCCGACCGGCGGCAGGCGTGTCAATCGCTTCATCCGCATATAGCGATTTATCATGTAGCCCCACTCGACCGTCACGGTGGCCACCCCGTTGCCACCGCCCGCGCATACACTTGGGATGATGAATAGCCGCCTCGTTGCCGCCGTCCTGGCCACCGTCCTGCTGTCGGCCTGCGCCACCCGCCCGGTCCTGGAATCGGAAACCCGCACGACCAGTGCCGGTCGGGCCGGAGTGCGGATCGTGCCCGAACGCTTCGTCTCGGCCGAAAGCCCCGAGGACGAACTCGATTCGCTGGCCACCTGGCCGACCGAGGACGGCGCCACCTGGCTGATCGCCAGCGCCAAGTCGACCCATCGCCTGGCGGTCTACGACGCCGGCAGCGGCCAGCGTCTGCGCACGGTCGGCGGCAAAGGCCAGGCGCTCGGCCAGTTCAAGCGCCCGAACGGGCTGACCGTGTTCGGCGACCATCTGTTCGTGGTCGAGCGCGACAACCACCGCGTCCAGGTACTGCGCCTGCCCGACTTCGTCCCGCTCGGCAGCTTCGGCGACGCCGAATTGCGCAGTCCCTATGGCGTGTGGATCAACGAGATCGCGCCCGGCGAACTCGAGGCCTACATCACCGACAGCTTCATGTACGGCGACAAGCACGACCGGGTGCCGGAGCTGAGCGAGCTCGACCAGCGCGTGCGCCGCTACAAGATCCATTTCGACGACGGCGATGCGATGCGCAGCGAATATGTCGGTTCGTTCGGCGACACCAGCGAGGAGGCCGCCCTGCGCGTGGTCGAGTCGATCGCCGGCGACCCCGCCAACGACCGCCTGCTGATCGCCGACGAGGACGCCCGCCGCCTCTCGACCTTGCGCGAATACACTCTGGCCGGCCGCTACACCGGCCGCCGCCTGCCCGACCGCAGCTTCGACGCCCAGGCCGAGGGCGTGGCCCTGTGGAGCTGCCCGAACGGCGCCGGCTACTGGATCGCCGTGGACCAGCTGATGCCGCGTACGATCTTCCACGTTTTCGACCGCGTCAGCCTGATGCCGCAGGGCAGCTTCAGCGGCGAGGTCACCGCCCACACCGACGGCATCGCCCTGCACGCCGCCGGCACGAGCGCATTCCCGACCGGCGCCTTGTACGCGGTGCACGACGATCGATCGGTGACTGCGTTCGACCTCGGCGACATCGCCCGCTCCCTGCAACTGCAGTCCGGCTGCCTGAATTGACCCTCCAGACCTAGCCACCGCCCAGACCTCGCTCACGCTGCACCGACGCCGCCCTACGAACCCGACCATGCCGCGCCTTACCGCCCTGATCGCCGCCTGTCTTTGCACCAGCCTGCTCGCCGTCCCGGCAGTGCAGGCCGCCAAGCTCTACCGCTGGACCGACCGCAGCGGCATCAGCCACTACGGCGATCGCCCGCCCGGGGCCGCGCCGCCCTCGGAAGTGCAGGTCATCCCGTTCCGTGCCGAACCCGGCGCGATCGCGCGCCTGCGCGTGCAGCAGGACGGCGACCGCTACCTGGCCTGGGCCGACAACAGCCTGTCCGGGCCGATCGAGGTCCGCCTGGATTTCACCCACAGCAACAACATCGCCGGCTCGCCATCGCTGCCCGCCTTCGCCACCGTGGGCGCTCGCGGCAGCGCCGTGGTCGCGGTGCTCAGCGCCCAGGACCCGACCCGCGGCGGCGACTTCGAGCTGAGCCTGCGCAGCACCCCGGGCGACCCGGCCGCGCGCGCGCAAAACGTGGACTACCTGCTGCCGCTGCAGCAGCAGCAATTCCGCATCGACCAGGGCTATGGCGGCCATTTCAGCCACACCGAACCCGAACACCGTTATGCGGTCGATTTCGCCGCCGACATCGGCACCCCGGTGCTGGCCGCACGCGACGGCTCGGTCATGCAGGTCGAGTCCGATTTCGACAAGGCCGGGCTCAACCTGGAAAAGTTCGGCGACCGCGCCAACTTCGTCCGCATCCTCCACGACGACGGCAGCATGGCCTTGTACGCCCACCTCAAGGCCGACGGCGGCGTGCTGGTGCGCACCGGCCAGCGCGTGCGCGCCGGCCAGCAGATCGGCCTGTCCGGCAACACCGGCTTCAGCACCGGCCCGCACCTGCATTTCGCCGTGCAGATCAACCGCGGCATGAAGCTGGAATCGATCCCGTTCCGCATGAGCGGCCCGCAAGGCCCGCTGCGCCTGAGCGGCGGCACGCGCTGAGGTCGGCCGGTTCTGGGCAGAGCGGCGCGAGCCGCGGCCACGTCCCTCGCCCGCAGCGACGCCACCTGCGGCAGCCCTGCGGTCGCGGCTCGCGCCGCTCGGCCCCGATAGTCCGCCCCGGCGATCCGGCCATCGCCCGGCGCCCGCCGGCCCAGGCGCGCCGCCCGGGTATACTTCCGCCCTTCCTCTTGCCTCCCGACGCGCCCCGGGCGCGCCGTTCCCATGTCCGAAGTCTCCCAAGAAGCCCTCCGCCGCCGCACGTTCGCGATCATTTCGCACCCCGACGCCGGCAAGACCACGTTGACCGAAAAGCTGTTGCTGTTCGGCGGCGCCATCCAGATGGCCGGCTCGGTCAAGGGCCGCAAGGCCGCGCGCCATGCCACCTCGGACTGGATGGCCCTGGAAAAGGAACGCGGCATCTCGGTCACCTCCTCGGTGATGCAGTTCCCCTACGAGGGCCGCATCGTCAACCTGCTCGACACCCCCGGCCACGCCGACTTCGGCGAGGACACTTACCGCGTGCTGACCGCGGTCGACTCGGCGCTGATGGTCATCGACGTCGCCAAGGGCGTCGAGGAACGCACGATCAAGCTGATGGAGGTCTGCCGCCTGCGCGACACGCCGATCATGAGCTTCATCAACAAGCTCGACCGCGAAGGCAAGAACCCGATCGAGCTGCTCGACGAAGTCGAATCGGTGCTCGGCATCCAGTGCGCGCCGATCACCTGGCCGATCGGCATGGGCCAGCGCCTCAAGGGCGTGGTCCACCTGCTCAGCGGCGAGGTGCACCTGTACGAACAAGGCCGCAACTTCACCCGCCAGGACTCGACCATCTACGCCTCGATCGACGACCCCGCGTTCGAAGCGCGCATCGGCGCGCCGATGCTGGCCGAACTGCGCGAGGAGCTGGAACTGGTCGAAGGCGCCTCGCATCCCTTCGACAAGGCCAAGTACCTGGCCGGCGAGCAGACCCCGGTGTTCTTCGGCTCGGCGGTCAACAACTTCGGCGTGCAGCTGCTGCTGGATTTCTTCATCGAGCACGCCCCCGCGCCGAAGCCTCGCGAGACCACCACCCGCGAAGTGCAGCCGACCGAAGACAAGCTCAGCGGCTTCGTGTTCAAGATCCAGGCCAACATGGACCCGCAGCACCGCGACCGGGTCGCCTTCATGCGCATCTGCTCGGGCAAGTTCAGCGCCGGCATGAAGGCCTTCCATGCCCGCACCGGCAAGGAGGTGAAGCTCGCCAATGCCCTGACCTTCATGGCCAGCGACCGCGAAATCGCCGAAAGCGCGTTCCCGGGCGACGTCATCGGCATCCACAACCACGGCACGATCTCGATCGGCGACAGCTTCAGCGAAGGCGAAGCGCTGTCGTTCACCGGCATCCCGAACTTCGCCCCGGAACTGTTCCGCCGCGCGCGCCTGCGCGATCCGCTCAAGCTCAAGCAGTTGCAGAAGGGCCTGGCGCAGTTGTCGGAGGAAGGCGCGACCCAGTTCTTCCGCCCGCTGATGAGCAACGACCTGATCCTCGGCGCGGTCGGCGTGCTGCAGTTCGACGTCGTCGCCTACCGCCTCAAGGACGAGTACGGCGTGGACGCGAGTTTCGAGCAGGTCGGCGTGGCGACCGCGCGCTGGATCCGCTGCAACGACGCCAAGAAGCTCGAAGAGTTCCGCGACAAGAACGCGCTGAACCTGTCGGTCGACGCCGCCGGGCAGTTGGTCTATCTGGCGCCGACTCGGGTCAACCTGCAACTGGCCCAGGAACGCGCGCCCGGCGTCGAATTCCTCGCCACCCGCGAACACGCGCACGCAGTGGCGCTGGATTGATGCAGGCGCTGCAGCGATGGTGGCGGCATTTGCCGAGCACGCGTTGCTGAGCAAGCGCAACGAAGTCGCCGCGCTCGACTGCAAGGACGCCTATCCGGTCAAGGCGGTGCTGGACATCCCTCGCCTGCGCAGCGGCAAGGCCCAGGCGGTGGCGCCGCTGCATGCCCTGCATCCGATCCACCGCATCGACCGCGACTCGGCGCTGCAGGCCACCCGCGCGCGGGCTCGGGCGCTGCGGGCGCGACGCGAGGACGTGCCTGCTCGCGGGGGCTGGACCTGACGATGTTGAACGACATCGTCCCTGCGGTCTCGCAGATCAAGTCGTGCGCGACGGCGAGCGCTGGTTCGCCTCCGAGGGCAACGGCCGCCTCTACGCGATGCGCGAGGCCCTCGGCGAAGACAGCGCGGTGTTGATCGAAGTCGAGGAATACCGATTCGACCGCCCGCACAAGATCCAGCGCCGGCTGCTGCGGGTGCGCCGCTTGAACTGACCCGGATAAGCGTCGACCGGCGCCGTGTGGATATCCGGCCCACGCATCGCGCCGTCGCTCGCTGTCGCCCTGTCCTGCGATCCGAGGCCCCTCACCGGACTGCGCCGTTCTTCGCGTTTCGCCGATGCTGCGCGGCAGCATCGACTAGGATCGGCCGGCCGGGCACTCGAGCCGGCATCAACCAGGAGGGGGACGTATGTATTACTTGGGCATCGTGTTGTGCCTGATCGGCGGTCTGTGGATCGTCGTCAACGCGTTTCGCAAGAGCATCTGGTGGGGACTCGGTTCGCTGCTGATCCCGTTCGTGGCGGTGATATTCGCGGTCATGAACTTCGCCCAGAACAAGATTCCGCTGATCATCTACATCGTCGGCATCGTCCTGCTGATCGTCGGCATGCCGTCGATGAGCCAGATGGCGGCCGTCCCGGCGGCCTGAGCCGCCGCCGCGATCCGGCCCGGGCCCCAACGCCTCGGCCGGGTCGCTCGCCCTGCGCCGGCCTCCAGGCTTGCGCCTCCTGCGGGCCGCGGGCGTTCTGGCCCCTCCCCGCGCCCGTGACCCGGGTCGCGAAACCGGACCGCCGGCACCTTACCGTCCCTGTCCTTTCATCCTGACTGCGGGCATTTGCCCCAGACCGCGCTAGGATGCCGGAACCATGCCACTCGCCCATGCCCCCGCTCACGGCGAACACTCGATCCGCGAAGAGATCGCCAACGCACTGACCCACGGTCTCGGCGCCACCGCGGCCTTGGCCGGCGGCGCCGTCATGATCACGCTGACCGCGATCTACGGCGACGCCTGGCAACTCGGCAGCGCGATCGTGTTCGGAATCAGCCTGCTGCTGCTGTATCTGGCCTCGACCCTGTACCACGCGATCCAGCATCCCGTGCTCAAGGGCCGGCTCAAGGTCTTCGACCACTGCGCGATCTATCTGTTGATCGCCGGCACCTACACGCCCTTCACCCTGATCGGCCTGCGCGGCCCATGGGGCTGGGGCCTGTTCGCGGCGATCTGGGGCCTGGCCTTCGCCGGCATCGTGTTCAAGCTGTTCTACACCGGCCGCTTCAAGCTGCTGTCGACGATGATCTACATCGCGATGGGCTGGCTGGTGCTGGTCGCGATCAAGCCGCTGCTCAACGCCCTCGATGCCTGGACCCTGAGCTGGCTGCTGGCCGGCGGCCTGTGCTACACGCTCGGCACGGTGTTCTATCACCGGCCCTCGCTGCGCTATTCGCACGCGATCTGGCACCTGTTCGTGGTCGCCGGCAGCATCTGCCATTACATCTCGGTGTTCGCCCAGGTCGTCCCCTCGCCGGCCTGAACACCGCACGCCGCGTCCACGGCGTATTCACCTTCGCTTTACCGGCCTGCCGCAATGGTGAGGGCATCGTAGCGAACAGGTCCCGCCGCGCGGGCCGATGGCGAACGCATCGCCGGCATGATCGGCCTCCGCGCTTGATGCAATGAGCGCGTCTCCCACTCCTCCCGTATCTGCGTCCTCCCCTGCCGATTCTTCGACTTGGCGGACGAGTCTGCGTCGCCATCCCTGGCGCGCCGCATTGGCGTTGCTGGCCCTCGGCATCGCCGCCTTGCTGTGGCTGTGGGACTGGAACTGGTTCAAGGGCCCGATCGAACGCCAGGTCGAGGCGCGCACCGGCCGACGCCTTGAGATCGCCGGCGACCTCGACGTCGATCTCGGGCGCGTGCCGGTGATCCGCGCCGACGGCTTGAGTTTCGCCAATGCCGACTGGGCCCAACAGCCGCTGATGGCTTCGGCGCAGCGCCTGGAACTGGCGGTCGAATTCTGGCCGCTGCTCAAGGGCGAAGTGCGCATCCCCGACATCCGCCTGACCCGTCCGCAGCTGAATCTGCAGACCGACCCCAAGCACGGCGGCAACTGGAAATTCGGGCGCGACGGCGGCGGCGAGCTGCCGGTGTTCCGCCGCATCTGGATCCACGACGGGCGCTTGCGTTTTCTCGACGCCGCCGGCAAGACCGACATTGACCTGGCCGTCGCCAGCCGCGAGGCGCGGCGCGAGGACGCCGCGCCGCCGGTCGAGGTCGAAGGCGGCGGGCGTTGGAAGAACAATCGCTTCACTCTCGAAGGCCGGGCCGAATCGCCGCTGGAGCTGCGCGACGCGCAACGTCCGTATCGGATGAACCTGCGCGCCGTGGCCGGCGCCACCCGCGCGCACGCCCGCGGCGAACTGGTCGACCCCTTCCATCTGGGCGACTTCGAGCTGCAGCTCGCCCTGGCCGGCAAGAACCTCGCCGACCTGTATCCGCTGCTCGGCATCGCGCTTCCGCCGACCCCGCCTTATGCGCTCGACGGGCGCCTGGGCCGCGACGGCGTGCGCTGGAACTACGACCGATTCACCGGCAAGGTCGGCGACAGCGATCTCGCCGGCAGTGCCAGCGTCGACACCAGCGGCGCGCGGCCGTATCTGCGCGCCGACCTGGTGTCCAAGCGCCTCGACATGGACGATCTGGCCGGCTTCGTCGGCGCGCCGCCGCAGACCGGGCGCGGCGAAAGCACCAACCCCGAACTTGCCGCCGAACATGCGCGCCTGGATGCCAGCGCGAAGCTGTTGCCGGACACGCCGTACCGGCTCGACAAACTGCGGGCGATGGATGCTGACGTGAAACTCAAGGCCGCTCGCATCAACGCGCCGGGCTGGCCGATCGAGGACATGCAGGCGCACCTGCTGCTCGAAAACGGCCTGTTGAAACTCGACCCGCTCAACTTCGGCGTCGCCGACGGCGACATCCGCTCGGTCGTCAGCATGGACGCACGCCGGTCGCCGATCCGCACCCGCGCCGAGATCACCGCGCGCAAACTGACCCTGGCCAAGCTGCTGCCCAAGGTGAAACTGGCCCAGGACGCGGTCGGCAAGGTCGGCGGCCGCATCGCCCTGACCGGCAACGGCAATTCGGTCGCGAGCATGCTCGCGACCAGTGACGGCGACGTCGCGGTCGGCATGGGCCAGGGCCAGATCAGCAACCTGCTGATGGAATTCGCCGGGCTCGACCTGGCCGAGATCCTCAAGTTCAAGCTGACCCACGACCGCAAGATCCCGATCCGTTGCGCCTTCGGCGATTTCGCCGTCGCCGACGGCGTCATGACCGCGCGTTCGCTGGCCTTCGACACCAGCGACACCATCCTGGTCGGCAGCGGCACCATCGACCTCGGCGACGAGCGACTCGACCTGCTGATCCGCCCGCGCCCGAAAGACCGCAGCCTGTTCGCCCTGCGCACCCCCCTGACCGTCACCGGCACCTTCAAGCAACCCAACGCCCGCCCCGACTTCAAGCGCCTGGGCCTGCGCGGCGCCGTCGCCGTGGCGCTGGGCAGCATCGCCCCGCCCGCCGCCCTGCTGGCCACGATCGAACTCGGCCCAGGCAAGGATGCCGGGTGCGCAGCGCACGTGGTGAATTGAAGGACGTGGGTTCTGACGCACCACCCGGCCAACCGCCTAAGGCTGCCGCTGTGCCAGTAACGGTTGCCGTGTCACCGTCGCTGTTACCCCTTCTGCCACATCCAGATTGACCGCAAGCGTCAAGTCACCGCCGTTGTGATTGTTGATGTCGCTGTCGCTGTGGTTTCGCTATCGCTGTTGTTGCGGTTGCTGGTGCCGTTGCCTTGCTGCGGTTGCGGTTGCCGTACGTAGCCTGGCGCTAGCGACGGCTAAAGAAGACCCGGAGGGCGGCGCGCAGGGATGCGCGCCGTTTTTCATCGGGACAGGGATGTCCCGTATGAAAAATCACTGCGGAAGCACCGCTCGTGCGGGCCCTTGATTCAAAACAAAGCATTTTTCTTTGGTTACCTTTCTTTTGTTGCTTTAGACAAAAGAAAGTAACCCGCCGCTTTAGTGGCGGAAGCTTTGGACTTGATCTTGATCTTGATCTTGATCTTTGATCATCGTTCGATGAACGACGCATCGCGAGACCGTCGCAGCGATGTCGCGGCTTGCGCCGCTCCTACCCTGGCGAAGGCACGCCGCTTCGACAAAGGACGACGGCCCTGCCATGTCTGCGCGTTCCGCGGTCGCGACTCACGTCGCTCCTACAAGGACACACCCGAAGACGACGCGACATTGGAACATGGCGGAGGCACGCCGCTTCGACAAAGGACGACGGCCTTGCCGTGTCTGCGCGTTCCGCGCTCGCGACTCACGTCGCTCCTACAGGGACACACCCGAAGACGACGCGACATTGGGACATGGCGGTCGCGGCTTGCGCCGCTCCTACCCTGGCGAAGGCACGCCGCTTCGACAAAGGACGACGGCCCTGCCGGGTCTGCGCGTTCCGCGGTCGCGACTCACGTCGCTCCTACAGGGATACACCCGAAGACGACGCGACATTGGGACATGGCGGTCGCGGCTTGCGCCGCTCCTACCCTGGCGAAGGCACGCCGCTTCGACAAAGGACGACGGCCCTGCCGTGTCTGCGCGTTCCGCGGTCGCGACTCACGTCGCTCCTACAGGGGCACACCCGAAGACGACGCGACATTGGGACATAGCGGTCGCGGCTTGCGCCGCTCCCACCCTGGCGAAGGCACGCCGCTTCGACAAAGGACGACGGCCCTGCCGTGTCTGCGCGTTCCGCGGTCGCGACTCACGTCGCTCCTACAGGGACACACCGAAGACGACGCGACATTGGAACATGGCGGTCGCGGCTTGCGCCGCTCCTACCTGGCGAAGGCACGCCGCTTCGACAAAGGACGACGGCCCTGCCGTGTCTGCGCGTTCCGCGCTCGGGACACACGTCGCTCCTACAGGGCAAGGTTTATGCGCCAGGCCGATGCGTTCGCTCTCGGACAGGAGCGACGCAAGTCGCGACCGCGCCGCCGCCTGCTGCGTTCTCCTACGTCTCGGCGCCCTACATCGTCACCCCCGCCCCCGGATGGGCCAGGTCGTACTCGAGGTGCACGTCCCAGGTATCCCCTGCGGGGTAGGTCCGCTTGAGGTCGTACTCGACTCGCCCGTCGGGAAAACGGCGCTCCGCGACCGGGCGGATCCGCTCCAGACAGGATTCGAAGCTCTGCGAGCCGGTGACCATGTTGTCGTGGCCGTCGAAGGAAATCTCGCGCAATACGATCTCACGCCCTTCACGGCAGCGTCCGCCTTCGGCCTTCGGGTCGCTCGGCCCTTCGATGCGCAGCAACAGATCGAAACGTTCGCCGCGATCCTCCTGCCCCAGGATCGCGACCCGGTCGATGCGCGGGGCCCGGCCAGCGAACACGTCGGCCGCTTCGATCGGAAAATCGAGCACCGCGGTCGCCACGTCGATGCGCTTGCCGTCGTCCGCGACCGATACCTTCGCCGGGCGCTGCGGCGGGGGCGCCGGCTTCGCAGCGACGGCCTTGGCCGGTGTTTGCGCGGCCCCGGCAGGCGGGTCGGACGAGGCGGCGCATCCGGCCATCGCTACCGCGACGACGAAGGCAAGGGACAGGCGCAAGACGGTGGCGCGGAATCGGCTCATGGTGATCCTTCACGGGAATGACGCAGGACGGCCATCATCCCATCGCGTGCCTGTTTCCTGCGAGAACGGATCGCCGCGCGTGTGCCGCCTGCGACGCCAGGCGGCGCGGCCTCGCCTGCCATGTCCTGACTGGCGCCGCTCTCATCGGCGCCGCTTTCATCGGCACCGCGCTCAACTGGCGATGTAACGCTGCAGCTGATCCAGTTCGACCTGCTGGTCCTCGATCACCGCCTTGACCAGGTCGCCGATCGAGACCACGCCGACGACCCGGCCCGATTCGACCACCGGCAAATGGCGGATGCGCCGGTCGGTCACCAGTTGCATGCAATGGTCGGCGCTGTCGCCGAGCCCGACCACCACCACTTCGGCGGTCATGATCGCGCGCACCGGGGTATCGGCAGAGGAGCGGCCCTGCAATACGATCTTGCGGGCGTAATCGCGCTCGGACAGGATCCCGGCCAACTGCGGGCCGTCCATCACCAGTACCGCGCCGATGCGTTTCTCGGCCATCAGCCGGATGGCGTCGATCACCGGCGCGTCGGGACCGATCGCATGGATCTCAGGCGCTTTCGCCTCCAACAGCTGTCTTACGGTGCGCATGACTGTCTCCTTCCGCGAGCTGGGGAAACCGTGTCTGGTCCGAGGATACTCCTGGCGCGGGCTGCCAGGTGTCGATGAGGTAAAGCGGGCGCTGTTTCGATTCCTCGTACAGCCGGCCCAGGTATTCGCCGATCAGGCCCAGTGCGATCAACTGCACACCACCCAGGAACAGGATCACCGCCATCATCGTCGGCCAACCCTGGACCTGGTCGCCGAACAGCAACGCTTTGAGCACCACCTTGGCGCCGAACGCGAACGCCACCAGCGCCGTCGCCAGGCCCAGGTACGTCGCCAGGCGCAGCGGCGCGGTCGAGAAGCTGGTGATGCCTTCGAGAGCCAGGTTCCACAGCCGCCACAGGTTGAACTTGCTGGCCCCGGCCACGCGCGCTTCGCGGTGATAGGGCAAGGCGATGCGGTTGTAGCCGACCCAGCCGAACAGGCCTTTCATGAAGCGGTGGCGTTCGCGCAATTGCCGCAGCGCGTCGAGCGCGCGCGGCGACAGCAGGCGGAAGTCGCCGGTGTCGGCCGGGATCGGGGTGCGCGAGAGCCGCCCGATCACCCGATAGAAAGCGTGCGCGGTGGCGCGCTTGAACCAACCCTCGCCCTCGCGCTCCAGGCGCGTACCGTAGACGTCGTCGTAGCCTTCGCGCCACTTGGCGACGAACTGCGGGATCAGTTCCGGCGGATCCTGGCCGTCGGCATCGAGGATCAGGGCGGCGCCCTGCTCGACCCGGTCCAGGCCCGCGGTCAAGGCCGCTTCCTTGCCGAAATTGCGCGACAGCCGCAGCAAGGAGACCCGCGGATCGGCCGCGGCGATGCCTTGCAGGATTTCCCAGGTGCGGTCGCGGCTGCCATCGTCGATGTACAGCACTCGCCCGTCGACGCCTTGCGCGGCCAGCGCATCCAGGGCCGCGGCGATGCGCGGCTGCAGCAGCGGCAAGCTCGGCGCCTCGTCGAAGGCGGCCAGGACGACGGTGATTAGATCGCGATTCATGCCCGACATAGTAGCGGCGACGCCGGCCGCGCCGATGTGATCGCCGCTCGGCGCCGCGAGCTCTGGCCGTGCCGCGGTGGCGGCGCCCGTCCCGGCCTGTTGGCCCGAATCGCCTGGCCCGCCCCGCCCCGGCTCAGTCGATCTGCTTCAGATACCCGTTGCCGCCGATCGAGCGCATCTGCCGCTGGATCGCGCCGGCGCGGCGCTGCACGTAAGGGCCGGGCCGGGAAATGCTGTAGCGCTTGGGATTCGGCAGCACCGCGGCCATGCGCGCGGCCTCGGCCGCGCCGAGCTGGCGCGCGTCCTTGCGGTAATAGGTGCGCGCCGCCGCCTGGGCGCCGTACACGCCGTCGCCGAACTCGGCGAAGTTGGCGTACATCTCGATGATCCGGTGCTTGGACCACATCGATTCGATCAGCAGGGTGTACCAGGCCTCGACGCCCTTGCGGATCCAACTGCGGCCGCTCCACAGGAACAGGTTCTTCGCGGTCTGCTGGCTGATCGTGCTGCCGCCGCGGACCTTGCGGCCGCGCGCATTGTTCTTGCGCGCCTTCTCGATCGCCTTGAGGTCGAAGCCGAAATGCTCGGCGAAATTCTGGTCTTCCGAGGCCACCAGCGCGACCGGCACGTTCGAGGACATCTCTTCGAGGTCGCGCCAATCGTGGGCAAGACGAAAGCCGAAATCGCCCGAGCCCCAGGCTTCGAGCTGGCGGATCATCATGAACGCCGAGAACGGCGGGTCGACGAAGCGCAGGGTCGCGACCTGCAGCACCGAGGCCAGCACGAACAGGAACGGCAGGGCGATCAGCCAGCGCAGCCAGCGGCGCAGACGCCGCGGGCGCGGCGCCGGCGCGGCCGGCTCGCCTGCGGCGGGCGAGGACACACGCTCGGTCAAGCCTTGCACCGCATCGCCTCCGTCCCCACTCTTGCCCCGTGGCCGCGCGAGCGCCCATATGCCGGCACTGCTGAAATTCGCTCCGAACGCATCGGCATGCTTTCCCTCCCCCCTTCACAGGACCCCGCGCATTATCCGCGATGCGGCGTCCCGCATTCGCATAACCGCACGATCCGCGCGACCGAGAGTACGACGATGACCGAAGCCCGCCCCGCCGCCCAGCCCGACGACCGCGACCGCCTGACCCGCTTTTTGATCGAAGGGGCCGGCGTCCGCGGCGTGCGCGTCCATCTGCACGATACCTGGCGGCAGATCCGCGAACGCTCCGACTACCCGGCCGCCGCGGCCGAGCTGCTCGGCGAGGCGGCCGCGGCTGCGGCGTTGTTCACCGGCCACGCCAAGGTCGACGGCCGGCTGTCGGTGCAACTGCGCGGCAACGGCGCGCTGCGCACCTTGTTCGCCGAATGCACCGCCGCCGGCACCCTGCGCGGCATCGCCCAGCTCGACGAGGATGCCGGCGAGGTATCGCGCGACCTGCGGACCATGGGGCCGGACGCGATGCTCGCCATCACCATCGAGAACCCGGGCCTGCACGGCCGCGAACCGGTCCGCTACCAGGGCCTGGTCGGGTTGGAGTCCGATTCGCTGGCCGGCGCGTTCGAGGGGTATTTCCGCCAGTCCGAGCAGCTGCCGACCCGCTTGCTGCTGGCCGCCGACGAACGGCAGGCCGCCGGCCTGATGCTGCAGAAGCTGCCCGGCGACGAAGGCGACGACGACGGCTGGTTACGGGCCGGCGCCCTGTTCGACACCCTCAGCGCCGCCGAATTGCTCGAGCTGCCGACCGACACCCTGCTGACCCGGCTGTTCCACGAGGACGGCATCCAGTTGCTCGGCGGCAAGCCGCTGGGCTTCGCCTGCTCGTGCTCCCGGGAGCGGGTCGAGGCCATGCTGGTCTCGCTCGGCCGGGAAGAAGCCGAGGCCGCCGCGGCCGACGGCGAGGCCGAGATCCGCTGCGAGTTCTGCGGCCAGCGCTATGGTTTCGACCGCAACCAAATTGCCGGCCTGTTTGCCGCCGCAGCCCACGAAATAGAGGCTCCGGACCGGCTACAGTGAGGGCTCATCGGTCGGATTTGAGACATCGTCCCGATTGTTAAATAAACATAAACCGGCTATAGTCGGGCGGCAAGAAATGGGGAACTTGGCCGGCTTCACTCGGTCATAACGACGGTCTGCACACCTAAAGAATCCATGCTCAAGCACCTGCGCCAATTGCCGCTCGTCCTGTCGCTCGCCTTCGGCGTGGCTGCGGGCGCGCATGCGCAGGCGCTGCCGGGCAAGCGTGCAGAGCCCACCTATCTGCCGGTCTGGAACCAGAACAACGGCAAGCTGGAATACCTGCTGCAGTTGGAGCCCGCCAGCAACCAGGTGGCCGGCGCACGCTGGAAAGCCGGCAGCAACACCTTCGATGCGGCGCTCGGCCTGGAAGCCGGCGACGGCCTCGGCCTGGTCTGCGATCGCAAGACCGGCTTGGCCGGCGTGGTCGGCAATCTCGCCAATCACTGCCTGCTCGCCAGCCTCGACGACGACGACGCGCGCAACGACAGTCGCCAGGTGACCGCGGGTGCCAGCATCAGCCGTCCCGGTGGACGTGTCGGCGTCTCCGTCGGTACCGGCCGCGATACCATGCCGGCCTGGCTGAGCCCGAACAGCCGCCCCAGCCGGGTCGAACAGAACACTCTGACCGTGTACGGCCAGAAAGACATCGGCAGCGGTTATGCGCTGGTCTCGATCGGCGGCACCCGGGCGCGCGCGCGCCTGATCCCGGCCGGCGAAATGCCGGGGCTCGCCGATCGCTGGAGCAGCAAGAGCCTGACCCTCGGTGCCGGCATCGGCAACTTCGGCGCCAACATCATCGGCCGCGTCGTCGACACCCCGGGCCCGGGCCAATGGGAAGGCCTTGGCGTCGGTTTGACCTGGCGCACTCCGTGGAGCGGCCAGCTCACCGTCGGCGCTGAAAACGTCGTCACGCGCGGCAAGAATCCGTTTGCCCCGGGCAACGGCGAAAAGGACGAAGGCACGGTGCCCTACGTCCGTTACGAGCAGGATCTCTGATCGGATTTCGGTCCGGAACGCTCGATCCACCCGGGGCGATGCCCCACGGCCTGACCTCTTAGACGCTTGAAGCCTGGCCATGACGGCTGCGAGGCTCGCACCCTGCTGCGCATCGGCTGCGTCGACCATGCGGCCGACGCCGTTTTGCACGCCCGTGACAGCAGAATCGATTGCCCGGGATCGGCTTTTCGAGCCTCGGGCCTCGATTGATCGGCATCGGCCTCACCCCCGGCCGCGCCCGGCGCCCGGCCCTTGCCCCGCTTCAGGCGGCCGCTCAGCTAGCTGAATAGGCACATTAGCCGAGCGTGACGGCCGCCCCCAGAAAAAGTACGCGAAAGTACGGTGGAGACTGGCTCACAGCCCCCGCGCCGCATACGTCACAAATAGACGCTTAACGACACTTTAATTTTTCCGAAGGCGCGGTTAGGATCGGCGAACCTTGCCGGCCTTGGCGTCTGATTTGACTCCTCCGGCGGGATACACGGGTACACCAGACCGATTCGGAGAGAGAGAATGACTTTTAAAACCACCAAGCTCCGCGACGCGATCACCTTCGCGCTCGCAGTGGGCTCGACGGCCCTCGTAGGCGCCGCCGGCGCGCAGGAAGCGAGCGCCCCCGCCCAGAAGGAAGCGACCACCCTCGACCGCATCGAGGTCACTGGTTCGCGCATCCGTAGCGTCGACGTCGAAACCGCACAGCCCGTCCTCTCGATCAGCCGTCAGCAAATCGAGAAGCAGGGCTTCAAGTCTGTGGCCGACATCCTGCAGAACGTGACCGCAGCCGGCACCCCGGCCATCACCCGTTCGCAGCCGCTGTCCTCCGGCGAACAAGTCGGCGGTACCTTCATCAGCCTGCGCGACCTGGGCTCGCAGCGCACCTTGATCCTGATCAACGGTCGCCGCCTCGGCATCAGCACCACCGGCCAGCAGGACGTGTCCTCGATCCCGGCTTCGGTCGTCGAGCGCATCGAAATCCTCAAGGACGGCGCGTCCTCGATCTACGGCTCCGACGCGATGGCCGGCGTGGTGAACATCATCACCCGCACCAACTTCGAAGGCGCCCAGGCCAACGCTTACTTCGGCCAGTACGGCGAAGGCGACGGCACCAAGGAAACCTACGACTTCATGATCGGCTTCGCCGGCGACCGCGGTTCGCTGACCGCCGCCATCGAATACTCGAAGGAAGACGAAGTGTGGGCCAAGGATCGCGAGTTCTCGCGTTATCCGCAGGGCGCCACCCACCCGAACCGCGGCTGGACTCCGGTCAGCCAGTGGGGCGGCATCACCGGCATTTCGGGCGGTACCCGCGTACTGAATCCGGGCGCCGATCCGCGCTTCTACAGCAACTACCACATCGCCGACGCCACCTCGGCGGCGACGGCGGACGACATCGCGGACGCAGACGTCAGCAACTCCAACCTGCAGATGCACTTGATCAATCCGATCGAGCGCAAGTCGATCTTCGTCGACGGCCTGCTGAACATCACCGACAACGTCCGCTTCCGCACCAACTTCGCCTACAACAACCGCATCGCGACCCGCCAGATCGCCGGTTATCCGTACCAGTCGACCGCGTTCAACGGCGCCGCCGGCACCCCGATCCAGCGCACCAGCTACTTCGCGCCGGTCGGCACTCCGGGCACCGCTCCGATCTCGTTCCTGCGTCGTACCTGGGAAGTGCCGCGTACCACCGAGAGCGATCTGGACACCTTCCGCTTCGTTGGTTCGATCGAAGGTACCTTCAGCCTCGGCGACAAGTTCTACGACTGGGATGCGGGCTATCTCTACAACGAGAACAAGCTCGTCCAGACCAGCAACGGCAACCTGAGCATTCCGCGCGTGTTGCAGGCCGTGGGTCCGTCGTTCCTCAACCCGACCACCGGTCGCGTCGAGTGCGGCACCCTGGGCGCCGCCAACAACCCGCAGTACGGCTCGGGCGTCGGCCAGTGCATGCCGTGGAACCCGCTGCTGCGCCAGGGCCAGGCCGGCCAGGGCAGCCTGGACAATCCGGAGCTGCAGCGTTTCCTGATGCCGGAAGGCCACGCCACCGGCCGCACCAAGACCACCAGCTACTTCGCCAACCTGACCGGTCCGATCGTGACCTTGCCGGCCGGCGACCTGGCATTCGCGGTGGGTTACGAATACCGCAAGGAAGAAGGCGGCTTCTCGCCCGACGCGCAGGACCAGACCGGCAGCACCACCAACCTCGCCGGCGGCCCGACCTCGGGCAGCTACGACGTCAATGAAGTCTATGCCGAATTGAACGTGCCGATCCTGGCCGACATGGCCGGCGCGAGGGAGCTCAGCGTCAGCCTGGCTTCGCGTTATTCGGACTTCAACACCTTCGGCAACACCACCAACAGCAAGTTCGGCTTCAAGTGGAAGCCGATCGATTCGCTGCTGGTCCGCGGCACCTGGGCCGAAGGCTTCCGCGCTCCGACCATCAACGATCTGTACGGCGGCGGTTCGCAGACCTTCGACACCTTCGCAGATCCTTGCGATACCCGCTTCGGTTCGGCCTCCTCGGATCCGGCCGTGCTGGCTCGCTGCGAGGCTTACCGCGTCGCCAATGGCGGTACCTACAACTCGGCGACTTACCGCCAGCAGGCTCAGGGCGGCGTGCCGACCACGGGCGTCACCGCGCAGACTCCGACGCCGTTCTTCTCGGGCTCCAACGATCAGCTGTCTCCGGAAACCTCGACCTCCAAGACCTTGGGATTGGTGTGGAGCCCGGGCTTCCTGGACGGCCTGAACGTGAGCCTCGACTGGTGGTGGATCAAGATCGAGAACACGATCGTCGCCGATACCGCCACGCAGATCCTCAACGACTGCTTCGGCCGCGGAGTCACGGAGCGCTGCACCAGCGCCTTCTTCACCCGCGATCCGAACAGCGGCATCGTCAACCAGCTGCGGCGCTCGCCGATCAATGCCGGTTTCGTTGAAGCCGAAGGTTTCGACTTCGAAGCCAGCTACCGTTTCGAGACCCAGATCGGCAAGTTCGATGTCAGCTGGCAGAACACCTACGTCAGCAAGAACATCTTCAAGTCGACCACGAACCCGAACGACGTTCCGCAGCCGACCGTGGGCATCAGCTCGGGCCAGGACATCAACTTCCGCATCCGTTCGAATCTGAACGTCATGTGGGAGAAGGGTCCGTGGGGCATCACCTACGGCGCACGCTACTACTCCGGCGTCAAGGAGCAGTGCCTGAGCAACACGCAGTACCCGAGCGAGTGTGACACCCCGGATCAGCGCGCTCCCTGGTACGCCGGCCGTCGCGACTACAACAAGCTCGGCTCCAACACCTTCCATGACGTGCAGTTCCGTTTCGAGGCCCCGTGGAACGCCACGGTCGCGATCGGCGCCAACAACGTCTTCAACCACCTCGGTCCGCAGATGTACAGCCAGCCGAACTCGAACTTCGCCTACAGCGGCACGTTCGACATCGGTCGCTTCGTGTACATGAAGTACCAGCAGCGCTTCTAAGCAACACGCGTTGCCGCAACACCGGAACGGCCTCCTTCGGGAGGCCGTTTTCTTTTGCGCGGTCGAAAACCCGCGTCGCAGCGGCTTTTGCGACAAAAAAGCACTTAACAACACTTTAATTACTCGGCCAAGCCGTCTACTATCGGGCGGGCTTTGCCAATTTAGGCCTTTATGTATGCGCCGTTTGGCTAGCCCCTTTGCTTGGGACCCGTTCGTTCAGGACAGACTTGGAGAGAGAGATGACCCTGAAGACCACCAAACTGCGCGACGCGATCGTATTCGCGTTGTGCGTGGGCGCGACCAGCCTGGCCGGTACCGGCCTCGCCTCCGCCCAGGACGCCGCGGCACCCGCCGCAGCGCCCGCCGAAGACGCCACCACCCTGGATCGCATCCAGGTCACCGGTAGCCGCATTTCGATTCCCGGCCTGACCACCAACAGCCCGGTCATGACCGTCGATCGCGAAGAGATCGACCGCAACCAGCCGGTCACCGCCGAAGACTTCCTCAAGATTCTGCCGGGCGCGACGCCGGCTATCGGCCCGGGCGTGAACAACGGCGCCAATGGCGGCGCCACCGTCAACCTGCGCGGCCTCGGCGACAACCGCACCCTGGTGCTGATGGACGGCCGTCGCGTCGTTCCGTTCAACCTGTTCGGTGTAGTCGATACCAATGTCATCCCGGTCGCGTTGATCGAGAGCGTCGACCTGGTCACCGGCGGCGCGTCGGCCGTGTACGGCGCCGACGCCGTCTCGGGCGTGGTCAACTTCGTCCTCAAGCGCAATTTCGAAGGCGTCGAGGTCAACACCAGCTACGGCCAGTCGAGCAAGCAGGACGCCGACCGCCGCCGCACCGATGTCACTCTCGGTGTCAACCTGGACGACGGCCGCGGCAACGTGGTCATCAGCGTCGGCAAGAGTGATAACGACCCGCTGCTGCAGGGTGCCCGCGATTTCTCCGAGTTCAACATCGATTCGACCGACGGCATGCCGGGCGGCTCCGGCACCTCGATCCCAACCAAAGCCGGCGCTCTGGGCCAAATCAATCCCGCCACCGGCCGTTTCGACGGCATCAGTACTCCGTTCAACTTCAACCCCTACAACTTCAACCAGACCGCGCTGGATCGTTGGCAGGCCACCGCACTCGGCCGCTACGAGATCAACGAGCATGCCGAGGCTTATACCCAGCTGCTCTACACGCGTTCGAACGTGTTCTCGCAGATCGCCCCGGGCGGCCTGTTCGGCGGCCGTTTCGACCTGGGTATCGGCAACCCGCTGATTCCGGAACCTGCCCGTCAGCAGTTGTGCGCTGAGTACGGCGTCACCGGGGGTCCCTGCCAAGTGGGCAGCGCAGGCGTCGTAAGCACGACCCTGAACCGCCGCACCACTGAGCTCGGCACCCGCTCGACCGACTTCCAGAACAAGGTCTTCCAGGCCACCCTGGGTCTGCGCGGCAACATCACCGACAACTGGCGCTACGACGCCTACTGGTCGCACGGCGAAGCCGATCAGCTGACCGTGTCGGCCGGCTTCCTGTCCAAGGCCCGCACCCAGCAGGCCCTGCTGTCGACCGACGGCGTCAACTGCGTTGATCCCAGCAACGGATGTGTTCCCCTGAACCTGTGGGGCGTGGAAGGCACGATCAGCAAGGATGCGAAGAAGTTCCTCGAAGTGCTGACCTTCGCCACCCAGCGCGTCGAACAGGAAGTCTGGTCCGGCTCGGTCAACGGCGACCTGGGCGACAACTTCAAGAGCCCGCTGGCCGATTACCCGATCGGTCTCGCATTCGGCCTGGAAGGACGCAAGGTCGAAGCGATGAACAAGGCCGACGCAGCCTCGCGCGATCCTGTCGAAGTGCAGGGTTCGGGCGGCGCCAATCCGGACGTCGAAGGCAACCTGAAACTGCGTGAAGCATACGTCGAAGTTATCGCGCCGCTCATCAGCGGCAGGCCGGGCGCCTATGCCCTGAACTTCGAAGCCGGCTATCGCCACTCCGAATTCAAGTCCGGGCAGACCGACGTCGATTACGGCAGCTACAAGTACGGCCTGGAATGGGCTCCGATCGAGTCGCTGCGATTCCGTGGCATGTTCCAGCGCGCGACCCGCGCCCCGAACATCAACGAACTGTTCCAGCCTGTCTTCACTCAGCTCGACAATTCGGTGGAAGACCCCTGCCAGGAAGACTTCATCAACGCGGCCGAGGCGAATACCCCGGGCACGCTCTCCAATCTGTGCTTGCTGACCGGCGTCCCGTTGAGTGAATTCGGCAGAGTCGAGGCCCCGAGCGCGGGACAGGGCAATATCTATGCCGGCGGCAACCCAGTGCTGGGCCCGGAGAAGGCCGACACCCAGACCCTGGGCTTGGTGTGGCAGCCGATGGAAGATTTGTCGATCACCCTGGATTACTGGAAGATCGACATCAAGGACGCGATCACCCGTCCGGTCATGGACGACGTGTTCTTCGGTTGCTACGACAAGACCATTAATCCGACGCTGAGCGTTGCTCATCCGTTCTGTCAGCTGATGCTAGGCGGACGCGATGTGGCCGACGGTTCGGTCAACGGCGAGGCGCGTGGCCCGTTCCTCGACCGTTCGAACAATGGACGTATCACCACCGATGGCTGGGACCTGGGCGTTCGCTACGGCATCCCGCTGAACGACAATTGGGGCCGCCTGGACTTCGCGCTCGACCTGACCAAGACCGACTCGTACAAGTACAAGGGCCATCCGCTGGCCATCGAACGTGAGTGCGTTGGCCTGTATGGCATTTCCTGCAATACGATCGCCGGCATTATTTACGACTACAAATCGAACCTGCGTGCGGTCTGGTCGATCAACGACTTCGAGCTCGGCCTAAATTGGCGTCATTTGAGCTCGATCGATGTCGAGCCGGGCAAAGTGACGTTCGATCCGAGGTTCACCTCGATCAAGTCCTACAACTACTTCGACCTGACCATGGCGTATGAATTGCCTTGGAACGCTCGCGTTAACTTGACGATCAACAACATTGCCGACAAGAAGCCGCCGATGGTGGGCAGTAACATCGGCAACACTTCGTTCAATAGCGGCAACACGTTCCCGCAGTACTACGACACCCTGGGCCGCTACTTCACCCTGGGCCTGACGATGCGCTTCTAATAAAAAGCATCATCCGAGTCGAATTGAGGCGGGCTTCGGCCCGCCTTTTTTTGTGGGCGGTCGGAAGCGGCGGGGATGTGTTCTGGCGTTGTCTGGGCCTGCCCCGGTCCTTGCCGTAATCCGACTGCGTCAGCGGATGGAAGCTTTGCGCTTGAGGTGCCTCTCTGTCCTACGGCCGGATGCGCCGGCGCACGACAGGATGCGGTCGCGACTTGCGTCGCTCCTACCCTGACGGGCTGCCGTCGGCATCGGCGCGAGATTGATGGGTCGCGGTCGCGGCTTACGCCGCTCCTGCAGGGGATGGACTCGCAACACGGCGTTATACGCCCCCTCTCTGTAGGAGCGACGTGAGTCGCGACCGCGAATGCGCAGAGATGACGGGGCCGTCGCCATTCGTTGAAGCGGCGTGCTTTCGCCAGGGTAGGAGCGGCGTAAGCCGCGACATCGCTGCGTCAGTCTTGCGGCGCCTCTCTCGTCTAAAAGATCAAGATCAAACCCAAAGCTTCCGCCACTAAAGCGGCGGGTTACTTTCTTTTGTCTAAAGCAACAAAAGAAAGGTAACCAAAGAAGTTGCTTTTCCTTGAATCAAGGGCCCGCACGATCGATGCCGACGCGGGGCTTTTTCATACGGGACATCCCTGTCCCGATGAAAAACGGCGCGCATCCCTGCGGGCCGCCCTCCGGGTCTTCTATGGCCTTCGCGAATGCCTGGCTACGCACAGCAACAACCACCACCAAGCCAAGGCCAGCGCCGGGATCGGGGTCTGGGTCGGGGTCGGCGTCAGAACTGAAGCTAGGACTAGAAACTGCGGATAGGTAAGGCCTGAAGCTGGAACAGCGGCCCAGCCGGAACCTACAACGACCCCAACGCCCTACCCTGCGGCGGCGCCCCTCAACCCGCCAGAAAATCCCGGTGCGCGCGCATCATCGCGTCGACCATGTCGCGTTCGGCCAGCGACAGCAGCGGGTTCCATACGTCGAAGATCAGCACCACGCGCAGTTCGTCGCTGTCGTTGCGCGCTTCGTGTTCGATCGAGTCGTCGAAGATCAGCACTTCGCCGACCTTCCATTCGCGCCGCTCGAAACCGACCCGGTAACTGCAGCGCTCGGGCACGATCAGCGGCAGGTGCACGACCAGGCGCGCGTTGGTCTCGCCATGATGCGGCGGGATGTGAGTGTGCGGCGCCAGCGCAGAGAACATCGCGTTCGGGCAAACGTCGGCGATCTGGGCCATCTCCACCGCTTCCAGCGCGGCGCGGGTCTGCGGACACAGCGCCAGGTGTTCGTGCACCGGCTGGGCGTAGCTCCACAGCTTGTAGGTGCTCCAGCGCCGCGAGTGGTTGAGTTCCTGCCACTGGTTGACCGGATCGCCGGGCTGGTACTCGATGTAGGGCGTGAACTCGGCCTGCTCGTTGCGCAGCACCTCGCGCATTTCGCGCTGGATCTCGTAGGTGCGCGCTTCCAGTTCGCGCACCCAGGGAAACTGCGCGCGGTCGTGGAACGGGATCGCCGGCAGCCGCGGTATGCACAGCTGGTTGCAGTCGGAGTGATAGGGCTTGCTGCGCCCGACCATGATCGAGGCGGCCTCGTCCCAGCGGCCGAGCACGCCGGCCTCGAGCGCGGCGCGCGGGCCGCCGACGCGGTGGGCGAGAAATTCGCTGAATTCGTCGGAGTGTTGCTGGACCTTGCTCTTGGCATGGAGCAATTGGGTCTTCAGCATGTCCGGCCAATGCGGCTCCGGCGGCGCGACGGTCAGCGCATTGCGATAGGCCTGGGCCGCCGCCCGCGCCTTGCCGGTGCGTTCGAGAAACGCCGCCTTGGCCAGCAGCCCGGCCAGGAAATACGGATCGGCCACGAGCGCGGCGCTGATCGCCTCCCACTCGGCGGCAACATCGCCGCGTTCGCGCTGGACCATGCCGATCGAGAGCAGGATCATCGGGTCGTTCGGCGCGGCGCGATGCGCGGCCTGCAGCAGCTCGACCGCGCCGCGGGTGTCGCCGCGCTGCAGGGCGTGGATGCCGAGGCTGTACAGCGCCTGCGGATGCTGCGGCGCGAGGTTGCGTACCTGGCTCCACAGCGCTTCGGCTTCCTGCCAGCGGCCTGCGCGCGAGGCCAGGCCGGCGGCCTGGACCAGTTGACTGACCTGTTCGTTCAAGACCGCTTCCCTCGCCGGACGGATCTGCGATCGCGCCCGGGGCGCGATCGACACTGCATCGATGGCGCGCCGGGCGCGCCTAGGCGAGGAACATACACCGGCGGCGTTGCGCCGCCCAGAGCGGCCGCGGTTGCGGCCTGCGCGCCGGGCCAGCCCCCCGCGCGCCTGCGGTAATCAGTTCAGCTCCAGGGCCGCGTCGCCGGAGAAGGTCTCGATCTTGATCGACCCACTGCCGCTGCCGTAGCGGTGCTCGAAGCTCGAACCCGGGCCGTGCTTCGGCCGGACGATCTGCACGTCGGGCGCGCTGAGGTCGCCGCTGAAACTCTGTCCGCGCACGCTCGCCGACAGCGCGCGCGGCAGCGACAGGCGGACGTCGCCGCTGACCGTTTCCAGCGAAATCTCGCCGCCGTCGGCCAGGGCGCCAGCCACGCGCAGGTCGCCGGACACCGAATTGCCCGACAGCTTGGTCAGGCGCGACTCGCGGGTGGTCACGTCGACCTTTCCGGACACCGTCTCGATGTCGACCTCGCCGTTGAGCCGTCCGCGCAGGCTGAGGTCGCCGCTGACCGTCTGGGCCGAAACCTTCGGGCTGTTGAGGGTCAGGCGCAGGTCGCCGCTGACGCTTTCGATCTCAGCTTCGCGAGGGGCCGCGGCGACGACCACGTCGCCGCTGACGCTGTCGATGCTGAGGTCGCGCGGCGCGACGCCGTTGACGTCGACGGTGGCCGAGACCGCATCGATCTCGAGCTTGGCCTGCAGCGGCACCATCAGGCGCAGCTCGGTCGGCTCGCTGTTGTCGCCACCGACCAGGAAGCCCATGCCGCTGCCGCGGTTGGGATAGCGGACCTTGATCGACAGGTGCTCGCGGTCGCCTTCGATCTCGAGCTTCTCGACGCCTTCACCGAGGCTGCCCTCGATCTTGACCTCGGAGCGGTCCCAGGCGCGGACCTGGATGAGGCCTTTGACGTTGTCGATCTCGATGCTGCCCAGGGGGTTGAGCGGACGGGTCTGATTGATCGGCGTCGCGGCGCAGGCCGGCAACGCCGCGACCAGCGCCCACGCCAGCAGGGCGAGTACGGGAACGGCATGGCGGCGATTGCGGAGAGCGCTGCGGTACTGGGGGTGAGCGGTGGTCATCGTGGCGTCCTCCGTGGATCAGGTGTAGACCACGCGCTGTGCGAGCGCGAGGCGACGGGCATAGGTGCGGCGCAGTTGCTCGAGCAACAGCCGCGAATCGGGGTCGTGGGCGAGCGCATCGAGGATCAGCGCGGCATTGCGGTCGAGTTCGTCGAACGCCGGCTGCATCGCCTTCGCCCGCTCGGTGGCCGGGCCGATCTCGCGGATCGCCGCCTGGTATTGCCGGGTCATGCCGTCGGCTTCGCGTTGCATCAGGCTCGCAGGCGCGCTGGGCTGAGCGGCGACCGACGGCGACGACCCGGGCTCGGCGCGGTACTGCCCGGCGATGCCGATCGCCAATGCCGCCACGCTGGCCGCCAGCGCGAGCGGCGCCATCCAACGGTGGCGGGTCCGTTCGCGCGGGCGCAGCGCGGTCACCGGCGCGCCGGCTTGCCTCCCGTCGGCGGCGGCCGGCGTTTGCGCGGCGACCGACGGTGCCTGCTCGACCAGACGCGCGGCGATGGCGGGCCACAGATCGCGGGTCGGCGGCGCATCCCGGCGCAGCGCACGCAACTGCCAGCGCAAGGCGTCGGGCAGCTCGCCTTCCGGAGTGTTCGCTTCGGGGATTCGGTTGTGGTCGCTCATGCCTGCTCTCCAAGGCGCGTCCGCAGCAGACTGCGGGCGCGATGCAACTGTGCTTTGGAACTGCCGACCGCCATGCCGAGTTCGGCGGCGATCTCCTCATGCTTCCAGCCTTCGACGTCGTACAGCACCAGCACGGCACGGGCGCGGGGCGGCAGGGTAGCGACGGCGCGCTCGAGATCCATCGACAAGGCCATCACATGGCCGGCCGAGTCGGCGCTGCCGATCAGTTCGAACGCCTCCTCGTCGCTGTCCTCGAACGGCCGGCTGCGCCGTCCGCGCAGCTCCATCAGGGCGGTGTTGACCGCCAGCCGGTGCAGCCAGGTGCCGAACGCCGATTCGAAGCGGAAGTTCGGCAGCGCCTGCCAGGCGCGGACGAAGGCTTCCTGGGTAAGGTCCTCGGCGCGGGCGCCGTGGTAACCGACCAGCCGGGCGATCACGCCGTGGACCCGGCCGGCGTGGCGGCGATACAGCGCTTCGAAGGCGGCGACGCCGCCGGCCGCGGCGGCGGCGACCAAGGCCCGGTCGTCGTCGACTTCGATCGGGGCTGCGGTGTCTGGCATGTGGTCGTTCACGGCGGTCAGCATACTGAGTCCGATGCGGGGTCGGGGCTCAGGGTTTAAGGGCAGGCGGTGGATCGGGAAGAGTGGAGAGGAACGAGAGGGGTCGCGACCGGCCCGCTCCCTCGCCCGGCGGAAGCTCGCCGGCGGGGAAGCCGATACGAGGCAGGAACTAGAGATCAGGAACGAGAGGTGTCGCGACCGGCCCCTCTCCAGCCCCGGCGTAGGTCGCCGGCGACTGGGCCGGAAACGAAAGAGGAACGAGCCCCGTGCAGGCCCGACTGCGGCCCACTCGTTACTCGTTCCTCTCCACTCGTTCCTAAAAAGCTACAGCTCAGCCCTTGAGCACCGCCGCGATCCGCTGCTGCTCGTCGTGCAGGGCCTGCGGCATGCGCGGGCCGTATTCGCGCAGGTACTCGCCGATGCTGTCGAACTCGGCGGTCCAACCGGCGTGGTCGAAGCCGAACAGCTTGGCGTAGGCCTCGTCGCTGAGGCTCACTCCGGCCAGGTTGAGGTCCTGCGCATCCGGCAGGTAGCCGATCGGCGTCTCGGTGGCGCCGGCTTCGCCCTTGACCCGGCCGATCATCCACTCGATCACGCGCAGGTTGTCGCCGAAGCCCGGCCACAGGAATTTGCCGTCGTCGCCCTTGCGGAACCAGTTGACGTGGAAGATCTTCGGCAGCTGCGCGCCGTCGCGGTCGAACGACAGCCAGTGGCTGAAGTAGTCGGCGAAGTTGTAGCCGCAGAACGGCTTCATCGCCATCGGGTCGCGGCGCATCACGCCGACCGCGCCGGTCGCGGCGGCGGTGGTTTCCGAGCCCATCGCGGCGCCGACCAGCACGCCGTGGGTCCAGTCGCGCGCCTCGAACACCAGCGGCACCAGCGAGGCGCGGCGACCGCCGAACACGATCGCCGAGATCGGCACGCCGGCGGGGTTCTCCGCTTCCGGGGAGTAGCTCGGGCACTGCTTGGCCGACACGGTGAAGCGGGCGTTCGGATGCGCGGCCGGGCCCTTGGCGGCATCGTAGGCGTTGCCGCGCCAGTCGGTGACCGGAGTCCGCCCATCGTCGAGCCCCTCCCACCACGGCTGGCCGTCGGCGGTCACGCCGACGTTGGTGAAGATGGTGTTGCTCTGGATCGACTTGAGCGCGTTCGGGTTCGACTTGGCCGAGGTGCCCGGGGCGACGCCGAAATAACCGGCTTCGGGATTGATCGCGTACAAGCGGCCGTCGGCGCCGGGGCGCATCCAGCAGATGTCGTCGCCGACCGTCCACACCTTCCAGCCGGCGTGGCGGTAGCCTTCCGGCGGAATCAGCATGGCCAGGTTGGTCTTGCCGCAGGCCGACGGGAACGCGGCGGCGACGTAATGGGTCTCGCCGAGCGGGTTCTCGATGCCGACGATCAGCATGTGCTCGGCGAGCCAGCCTTCGTTGCGCGCTTGGTGCGAAGCGATGCGCAGCGCGTGGCACTTCTTGCCGAGCAGGGCGTTGCCGCCGTAGCCCGAACCGAACGATTTGATCGCCAGCTCGTCGGGAAAATGCATGATGAAACGGCGTTCGGGATCGAGCTCGCCGATCGAGTGCAGGCCGCGCACGAAGCTGCCTTCGCGCTCGATGCGGGCCAGCGCCTGTGCGCCCATGCGGGTCATCACGCGCATGTTGGCGACCACGTACGGCGAGTCGGTGATTTCCACGCCGCAACGTGCCAGCGGCGAGTCGATCGGGCCCATGCAGTACGGAATCACGTACAGGGTGCGGCCGCGCATGCAGCCGTCGAACAGCGCGTCCATCTTGGCGTGCGCCTGCGCCGGCGCCATCCAGTGATTGTTCGGGCCGGCGTCTTCGCGATCGTTGGTGCAGACGAAGGTCAGGTGCTCGACCCGGGCCACGTCGTCGGGATGCGAGCGGTGCAGATAGCTGCCCGGGTGCGTGTCCTGGTTCAGCGTTTCGAGGGTGCCGTCGGCCAGCATCTGCGCGACCAGGGCGTCGTATTCGGCATCGCTGCCGTCGCACCAGTGGATCTTGTCGGGACGGGTCAGCGCGGCGACTTGCGCGACCCATTCGTTGAGTGCGACCAGCAGGCTGCCCGCGCTCCCCGGCACGGCAGTCGCGGGGGCGGCGTCTTTCAAATTGGCATTCACGGCATTGCTCTCCAGCCGGGGGAACGGGAAAAAAAGCGAATCAAGCGGAAACAAGGCTCATGACGAAGGAATCAGCGTGGCCATCATGTGCTCGACATAGGCCTCGAATTCGTCGTGTTGCATGCGGGTCTGGTGCAACTGCAGGTTCAGTTGCAGGAAGCCGACATAGGCGGCGTAGAGCAGGCGCGCGCGATGTTGGGCATCGGTACGGCTGAGGCCGGCCTGGCGGAAGGACGCGGTGAGGTAATCGAGGCGGCGTTCGGAGACGCGCCCGATCACCGGCTGCACGGCGGGATGGTCCAGCGCCTTGAGCAACTCGGAATAGATGATGTGCGACTTGACCTCGTGGGCGACGAGGTGGAACAGCGAACGCAGGCGCTGGCGCGGATCGGGAATCGGCTCGAGCTGGCCGAACACGGTTTCCTGTTCGACTTTTTCCCAGCGCTCCAGCGCGGCGACGAGCAAGGCATCGCGCGAAGGGAAGTGCCAGTAGAAGCTGCCCTTGGTGACGCCGAGCCGGCGCGCGAGCGGTTCGACCGCCACTGCCGCGACGCCTTGTTCGGCGATCAGGTCGAGGGCCGCCTGGGCCCAGTCGTCGGCGCTGAGGCGGCCGCTGCGCTCAGGCTTGGCCTCCGGCTTGGCGTCGGCGGCCGAGACGGCGGGCGGGGTGTCGAGCTTCGGCTCGGACTTGTTCGAGGCAGGCTGGTTCATGGATGACAAGTTTAACCATACGCCACGGTCGGGAACAGTACGCAGTGCAGCAAAAAGCGACCGGCTTGGGTATTCGGGATTCGGGATCGGTACAGCAAGAGCCCGGATTTGCCCCGCAAGAAATCGACTCTGCCATCAGGCGCGTCCTGTAATCCCGAGTCTCCGATCCGAACCCCGGCTCCTCGGTTGACAGCTCGAAACGGCGATTCCATACTCGGCCGTATGTTAAGCGTTTGATGCCAGCGTTTGAATGCCGATGGTCTGCCGACCTGGAGAGCATCGGTTTCCGCATTGACGTCACACGTGCCCCATTAGCTTGAGTCTTAGCCGCATCCTCCGGAGCGCCGCCATGAGTATCGCGATCCCCTTCCTTGCCTTCCTTCTGGTCGGCGCCATCGCCGCCTATCACCGCCTGCGCCTGCCGGTCTGGGCCGCGCTGACCGCGACGGTGCTGGTGGGCTGTTATCTGCTGGGCGCCAACCCGGTCGCGACCATCCTCGCCGCGGCCCTGGTCGCGCTGATCGCGGTGCCGCTGCTGGTGCCGGCGATCCGCCTGCCGTTGATCACCAAGCCGCTGCTCGGCTTCTACACCAAGATCCTGCCGCCGCTGTCGGAAACCGAACGCACCGCGCTCGAAGCCGGCACGGTCGGGTTCGAAGGCGAGCTGTTCTCGGGCAAGCCCGACTGGCAGCAGTTGCTGTCGCAGCCCAAGCCGGTGCTGAGCGCCGAGGAACAAGCCTTCCTCGACGGCCCGGTCGAAGAGCTGTGCAAGATGACCAACGATTGGCAGATCACCCACGTCGATGCCGATCTGTCGCCGGAGCTTTGGGGCTACATCAAGAAGAACAAGTTCTTCGGCCTCAACATCCCGAAAGAATACGGCGGCCTGGGCTTCACCGCGCTGGCCAACCACAAGGTGATCCAGAAGCTCGCCTCGGTCTCCAGCGTGGTCAGCTCGACCGTCGGCGTGCCGAACTCGCTCGGCCCGGCCGAGTTGCTGATGCACTACGGCACCCAGGAACAGAAAGATCACTACCTGCCGCGCCTCGCCGACGGCCGCGAGGTCCCCTGCTTCGGCCTGACCGGTCCCTGGGCCGGTTCGGACGCGACCTCGATCCCGGACTTCGGCATCGTCACCATGGGCGACTGGAACGGCGCGCGCGTGGTCGGCGTCAAGCTGACCTTCGACAAGCGCTACATCACCCTGGCCCCGGTCGCGACCCTGATCGGCCTGGCCTTCCGCATGTACGACCCGGACGGCCTGATCGGCGACAAGCGCGACATCGGCATCACCCTGGCGCTGCTGCCGCGCGACACCGCCGGCGTCGAAGTCGGCCGTCGCCACTTCCCGCTCAACTGCACCTTCCAGAACGGCCCGATCCGCGGCAAGGACGTCTTCATTCCGCTGAGCCAGCTCATCGGCGGCGAAGCCTACGCCGGCAAGGGCTGGCAGATGTTGGTCGAATGCCTCTCGATCGGCCGCTCGATCACCCTGCCCTCCTCGGGCAGCGGCGGCGCCAAGATGGGCGCCATCGTCACCGGCGCCTACGCCCGCATCCGCAAGCAGTTCGGCCTGTCGGTCGGCCGCTTCGAAGGCGTCGAGGAAGCGCTGGCGCGCATCGCCGGCCACGCCTTCGCGGTCAGCGCGCTGTCCCAGGCCACTGCCGCGGCGGTCGCGCGCGGCGAAAACCCGGCGGTGCCGTCGACCATCGCCAAGTACCACTGCACCGAGATGGCCCGCGAAGTCGCCAAGGACGTCATGGACATCCACGGCGGCAAGGGCATCATCCTCGGGCCGAAGAATTACGCCGGCCGCAACTGGCAGGCGCTGCCGATCATGATCACGGTGGAAGGCGCGAACATCATGACGCGCTCGCTGATGATCTTCGGCCAGGGCGCGATCCTGTGCCACCCGTGGGTGCTCAAGGAAATGAAGGCGGCGATGCTGCCCGACGAAACCGAGCGCCTGCGCGAATTCGACAAGAACCTGTTCGGCCACATCGGCTTCGCCATCTCCAACGCGGTGCGCAGCTGGTGGTACGGCCTGACCGCGGCGCGCATCGGCGCGGCCCCGGGCGACGCCTACACCCGCCGCTACTACCGCAAGCTCAACCGTTATTCGGCGACCTTGGCGGTGATGGCCGATACCTCGATGCTGCTGCTCGGCGGCAAGCTCAAGTTCAAGGAGTCGCTGTCGGGCCGCCTCGGCGACGTGCTGAGCCAGCTCTACATCGCCAGCAGCATGCTCAAGCGTTACGAAGACCAGGGCCGTCCGGCCGGCGACCAGCCGCTGCTGGCCTGGGCCTTCCACGATGCCGTGCACAAGATCGAACTGGCACTGTCGGGCGCGCTGCGCAACTTCCCGATCCGTCCGGTCGGCTGGCTGCTGTGGGCGCTGATCTTCCCCTGGGGCCGCCGCGCCCAGGCGCCGAGCGACCGCCTCGGCCACCGCGCCGCGTCCTTGTTGATGTCGCCGAACGATGCGCGCGACCGCCTCGCCGAGGGTCTGTTCATCACCCCCTGCGAGAACAACCCGGCCGGCCGCATCAACAGCTATCTGCAGAAGGTCATCCTGGCCGAACCGGTCGAGCGCAAGTTCCTCAAGGCGCTCAAGAACAGCGACATCGAAGCGCTGGACTTCCCGAGCCAGCTCGACGAGGGGGTGCGCGAAGGTTGGATCACCGCCGAGGAACGCAAGCAACTGGAAGAGCTGCGCGAGATGACCATCGACGCGATCAGCGTCGACGACTTCGACGCCGCCGAGCTGCGTTCGGCCGGCTACAAGGCGCAGCACGAAGCCGACCACGGCGACGCCCGCGCCGCGGCCTGACCCGGCGACCGCGCATGCGATACGACGCTTGAACGAAACGGCGGGCCCTCGGGTCCGCCGTTTTGGTTTCGGGCATCCGACACTCGGCTTTCGATGCCCTCCCCGCATTGCGCCTGCTGCTGCCGTCATCCCCGCGGAGGCGGGATCCAGAGACTTCGGAGCGATGTCGCGGTAAAGCCCCCCTGGGTCTCCGCCTGCGCGGGGATGACGGTCCAAAAGCACCCCTCGCACTCAACCATCAACGACGGCCACCGCCCATGAGCACCGACGTCCTGTCCCTGTACAAGAAGATGACCCGCTGGCCGGCCGGCCACTGGCTGTTCTCGCGCGCCATCTGCTGGAACGCGCCCTACTTCGCCAGCATCTCGCCGCGCTTCGAGTCGCTCGAGTCCGGCCGCTGCAGCGCGACCATGCGTCATCGCCGCAAGGTCACCAACCACCTCGGCACCGTCCACGCGATCGCCATGTGCAACCTCGCCGAACTCACCGGTGGCGTCATGACCGACGTCAGCATCCCGCGCTCGATGCGCTGGATCCCGGTCGGCATGAGCGTGGAATACCTCAAGAAGGCAGTCGGCCAGGTACGCGCCGTCGCCACCCCGGCGGCGCCCATCGTCGAGTCGGCGAGCGCCTATGATCTGCCGGTCGACGTCGTCGTTACCGACCCCGCCGGCGATGCGGTGTTCCGCGCCCGCATCGACATGCGCGTCTCGCCCAAACCCAAGCGCAGCTGATTCGCGCTCCCCGCACAGCCTACAGCCGGTGCCCGGCGTAGCATCCCACCGAAAACAATCCGCATCGGGAGCCCCCCTCATGAGCGCAAATGCCTGGATTTGGCTCGGCGGCCTGCACAGCCTGGCCTTCGCCGTCTTCCACATGGCGTTCTGGAAACTGTTCGGCTGGCGCCGCAGCCTGCAGAGCGCCACCGTCGCCGACCGCGCGATCCTGCAGATTCTCAATCTGCGCCTGATCTACGTCCTGCTCGGCATCGCCACCCTGTGCTTCTTCTATACCGACGAACTGCTGAGCACCGCGCTGGGCCGCGCGGTGCTGGGCGGCATGTCGTTGTTCTGGGTCGGCCGCACCATCGAGCAGTTCGTGTTCCTGCGGATCAACCGGCCGATGATTCATGTGTTGACTGCGCTGTTCGTGCTGGGCGCTGCGATCTTCGTTATGCCTTTGTTGCTGGCGACGTGCTTGCACACTGAGTGCGAGTGACGATTCCGTAGCTTCAACACATTCAATATCGTCGCGCATACGACAGTCGATACTGCGTTCTGGGGATAACAATCTTCGCCGAGGAGCGCAGAAAGGAGCCTTGCGCACAATCGCAAGTCAACTCCGCCTCAAGCGTCGTTGACGCTATGCCTGGCTGCTGTTCTTGTCCTCCACATATTCGATCGCCCCTTTCCAATGCGCGGATTCCAGCACATCGACGTCCCGCATGGCCATGCGCAACAACTCCCTTTGCTTGCTCAAAAATGAATTCAACGCGTCGCGCGGCGCATCAATATGCACAAAAGTATCCAGGTTTCCCTCCAGCCACTGAAGGTACTCTCTAAACACTTTATCTTCCTGCGCAACCATTTCCCTCGAAGCATCCCAAATGTCTTGCGCCAGTTCGAGATAATTAAAATCGAGCATACATTTATCTATTTTTCTCATCACATCATCAAGCACTCCATCTCGCTCGCTCATTATTTTTTCCGCCATACGGATTGACTGCGACGACTATCTTACCGTTCTGCTCCGTAACGACCTGGGTGGTTCCGGACCGGCGAAAACGGGGTCAGAGCTACTTTTCAACTGGCTGCCGGCGGCACCTACCCGTTTTGGCTTTCTGATATGAGCGACCGTCATGATGTGGCCCGCGCGATTCGCCCAGGCGAACCGGCGTGGCGCCTCCCGCTCAACTTGTGCAATCCACTGCTTCGACCGGTTCAGGCCGCTCGCCGGCCGACATGAGCACGACACCCACCAGCACCGACACCCCCACGATCGCCGCGGCGGCATAGCCGAGGCCGCCGACGCCGATCGCGTCGATGACCCGGCCGCCGACGATGGCGCCGACGCCGATGCCGAGGTTGGCGCCGGAGATGTTCAAGGACGCGGCGAACGCCGGCGCCTCGGGCGCGGACTTCATCACCCGCACGTGACTGACCGGGAACAAGGCGGCCTGGGTCACGCCCCACAGCGCCAGGGTCGCGGCGAACAGCGGCAGCGAGTGGATCGACGGCACCACCAGCACCAGGCCGAGCGCCATCGGCACGCTGAAGATCATCGAGGCGGCGAGCGGGTTGCGGTCGACGATGCGGCCGCCAAGGGTGTTGCCGATCAGGCCGACCGCGCCGAACGCCATCAGCGCCCAGCCGACCACCGAACCGTTGAAGCCGGCCAGGCGCTCGAACATGTCGGCCAGGTAGGTGTAGGCGGTGAACATGCCGGTGAACAGCAGCACCGACAGCAGCACGTGCCCGCTCACGCGCGGATCGCGCAGCACCCGGAACTGCTGGCTCAGCTTCACCTGCGGCTTGTCCATGCGGCTGTCCGGCAGGAACACGAACAGCAGGGTCGCCTTCAACAAGGAAGCGATCGACAGCGCGACGAAAGCCGCGCGCCAGCCGAAGGCGTCGGCGATCAGGGTGCCGGTCGGCACGCCGATCACGGTGGCGCAGATCACGCCGAAGGAAATCACCGAGATCGCGCGGCCGGCGCGTTCCTGGCCGGCCAGGTCGACCGCGGTTTCGCTGGCCAGCGCCCAGAACACCGGCACGCCCAGCGCCGGAATCAGGCGCGCGAACGCCATCACCCCGAGATTCGGCGCCATCGCCGCGACCGCGTTCGAGGCCGCAAACAACAGCAGCACCACGATGAACAAACGCTTGCGCTCGAAGCGCGAGAAGTACGCGGTCAGGAACGGGCCGCTGGCGGCGACCGCGAAGGCGAACAAGGTCACCAGCAGGCCGGCCTGCGACACGCTGACGCCAAGATCGCGCGCCAGCGACGGCAACAGGCCGACCAGGATGAATTCGGTCGTCAGCACGGTGAAACCGGCCGCCGACAGTAATAGGAGAGGCAGTAGCACGACGGACTCCAGGGACGGACACGCCGCGGCCGGAACGATCGGGCCGGGGTGGAAGATGAGGGAAGAATCGCGGCGCGCCGATGCGGCGCATGCGGTCAATCTAGAAAATCGCGAAGGGCGGATAAACCGCATCGCGATGATTTCATCGTTCCGGACGGCGAACGATGGGCGCAGGCCGCGCCGCTGCGCGGGTTGGCGAATTTACCGCGATTCGGGACTGTCCATCCCGGATCGCGGTCTAGTCGGTGAGCGCGCGATGCGGCAGGCTGTACGGTCTGCGTCGCACGCTCGGCACGACCGCCGTCACGCCGTGCCATCGCATCCTCACGCGGCCTGGAACTTCACCGTCCTAGGCTCGATGGCCTACTCGACGAGAGGGTAAGGCCATGGCGAAGATCCTGGTGCTGTATTACTCGGCTTACGGCCACATCGAGACGATGGCGCAGGCCGTCGCCGAAGGCGCCCGCGAGGCCGGCGCGCAGGTCGACATCAAGCGCGTGCCCGAACTGGTGCCGGACGAGATCGCGCGCAAGTCGCACTACAAGCTCGACCAGCAGGCGCCGATCGCCAAGATCGCCGAACTGGCCGACTACGACGCGATCATCGTCGGCACCGGCACGCGCTTCGGCCGCATGTCGTCGCAGATGGCGAATTTTCTCGACCAAGCCGGCGGCCTGTGGGCCTCGGGCGTGTTGCACGGCAAGGTCGGCGCCGCCTTCACCTCGACCGCGACCCAGCACGGCGGCCAGGAGACCACCTTGTTCTCGATCATCACCAACCTGCTGCATTTCGGCATGGTGATCGTCGGCCTCAATTACGGCTTTCCGGGGCAGACGCGCCTGGACGAGGTCACCGGCGGTGCGCCTTACGGCAGCACCACCATCGCCGGCAGCGATGGCTCGCGCCAGCCCAGCGACAACGAACTCGATGCGGCGCGCTACCAGGGCCGCGAGGTCGCCGAGGTCGCGAAGAAACTGCACGGTTGAGCGGCGGCGCCGGCCACGCGCCGGCAGTGGGACGTAATTGGCGGCTGCTTTGTACAGCGCCTACGTCATCGTCGACGAACAACCCCTGCCCTTGCCGCCGCACAGCCTCAGCGAGCTCGCCGACGACGGCGTGCTCGATCGTGGAGAACGGGACGGCCTGGGCGCGGACGAGCGCGAAGGCCAGGACATCGACGAGTTCGTCGTGCTCGACGAAGCCCGCTTGCTCAAGCGGCTCGCCGCGGGCGACTCGATCCTGCGCCGCCGAGGCCGTGGATGCAGGAGCCTGCCTTAGCAGGGCCTGCATGGTCAGGGCCGGCTCTACCGGGTGCGGACAGCGAACGCGCTCAGTGCAGCCACACCGCCAAAAAGCCCAGCAGAGCCGGCAGCGCCTGGATGAAGAAGATCTTGCGGCTAACCGTGGCCGCACCGTAGACGCCGGCGATCACGACGCAGGCCAGGAAGAACAGCGCGACGTCCTGCCGCGTGCATATCAGCGACCAGATCAGGCCGGCGGCGAGGAAGCCGTTGTACAGGCCCTGGTTCGCGGCCAGCACTTTCGACTGCTCGGCCTTCTCCAGGCTCTGCCGGAACACCTTGAGCCCCAGCGGCCGGGTCCACAGGAACATCTCCAGCACCATGAAATACAGGTGCAGCAGCGCGACCACGACGATCAGGGCGACGGCGGTCCAGTGCATCGGCTGGCTCCTAGGTATGGCGGGTATCGGGGCTCCAGGATACGAGAGTTGGGGAGTGAGGAGTGAGAGGTGAGGGGTGAGGGGAGGAACTAGTAATTAGGAACTAGGGATTAGGAACGAGTAAAGCCTCGGGCTTCCGGCTTTCGCTCATTTCTCACTCTTCCGTGTTCACTACTCCGCTCTCACTCCTCCGCACTCACTTCTCCTGCTCCTGCCCCCTCCCTTTCGCCGCCTCCGCACTCGCGTGCCAGGCCTTCAACACCTCGGCCTCGCGTTGCGGCGCGATTCCGGCCTTGGGCTTGGCGCGGCGTTCGGCCGGCAGGCCCTGCCAATATGCGAGCGTGTCGCGCACGGTCTCGGCCAGCGGCCGATAGCTCAGACCGGCCGCGCGCGCCCTCGCCACCGAGGTGCGGCCGAAGCCGGCGTATTCGCCCCGCGCCGGAATCCACGCCGGCATGTCCTGCCAGGGCGACACTTTCTGCGTTTCGAGGAAGTCCGCCGGCACCCAGGTGACCGTCGACTTCGCCTTGGCCGCGCGCTGCGATTCGGCCAGCACCGCGCCCATGGTCAGCGCGCCCGGCGCGCCGTCGGCGTTATAAATACCGAAATGGCCGCGTTCGATCGTCCCCAGCAAGAAGGCCGCCAGGTCGCGCACGTCGATGAACTGGGTCGGGTCTTCGGCACTGCCCGGCGCCAGAATCTCGCCGCCGCGGTCGGCGCGCGCCGGCCAGTAAGTGAAACGGTCGGTGGTGTCGCCGGGGCCGACGATCAGGCCCGGCCGGACCACGGTGGTGCGCTTGGGCAGTTCGCGCTCGGCGGCCTGCTCGCACAAGGCCTTGAGGCCGCCGTAGGTTTCGCCGGTGACCTCGGTGACGTTCGGATCGGCCAGCACCGCAAGCGGCGAATTCTCGTCGCTGGGTACGTCGTTCTTGGCGTAGACCGAAATCGTCGACACCAGCACGTACTGCTTGACCCGCGGCGCGAGCAACTTGGCCGAGCGCGTCACGTCCGCCGGCAGATACGCCGAGGTGTCGAGCACCGCGTCCCACCGGCGCTCGCCTTCCAGCGCCTTCATGTCGGTCTTGCGATCGCCGTGCAATTGCTCGATATCGCTGAACTGCTCGCCGGAGAACTTGCCGGGATTGGTTTTGCCGCGATTGAACAGGGTCAGGGTGTGGCCGTGCTTGCGCGCGATTTCGACGAAGTGCGGGCCCAGAAAGCCGGTACCGCCGAGCACCAGCAACTTCAACGGCGCCGGTTTGCGCAGGCTGCGCCCGAACGAGGGCAAGGCGAGCAGGCCGGCGCCGGCGGCGCCCGCGGCCAGGAAATCGCGACGACTGGTTTTCATGCTTCACCTCGTAGAGATCGGATGTCGGTGGGAAGATTCGAGGCCGCCCCCGGCAGGCCGCGTTGGGCGCGCACGATGCTCCAGGCGCTCACGGTCATGCCGGCGGCGGCGAGCACGCCGGCGGCGAACACCGCCTGGGTGCCGAACACGGCCAGGCCCTTGTGGATCCAGACGAAAGCCAGGTCGGTGCCGCGGAACACCGCGGTGTCGATCACCGCCTTGCCCTTGTAGCGCGAGGGCCGGTCGACGCGGGTGTACAAGGTCTCGCGCGCGGGCTTGGCCAGGGCGAATTCGCCTGCGCGCTGCAGCACCTGCACGATCGCGACCATCACCGGCAACGGCGAGGCCAGCAGCACGCCGAAACCGAGCAGCAGGGTCAGGCCCGGCATCAACAAGGCCGGAGCGACGCCGTGGCGATTCAACAGCCAGCGGGTCAGCAGCAACTGGGTCAGGATCGCGAGCAGGTTGACCGCGCTGTCGATGCGGGCGAAGTAACGCGTAGCGGCCTCGGCGCTCGGATAGAACTCGCGTGCGATCGCCGCCTGCTGGTTGTAGAGCAGGGTCGCCGCGCCGACGCTGAAGAACAGGGTGACCGCCATCGCCCGCAGCACCGGCCGCTGCCAGACCAGCCGCAGGCCGGCCCAGATCGAGCCGCCCATCGCGCCCTCGCCGCTGGCGAGCCCGTGCTCGCGCTCGCGCCGGATCGCCCACGGCCGTAGCCGCACGATGCACAGCACGCAGACCGACAGGAACGCCACCGAGACCAGCAGCAGATTGGCCACGCCGAGCGGTTGCACCAGCCATTGGGTCAGGATCGGACCGAGCACCGCCCCGGCGGTGCCGCCGGCGCCGATATAGCCGTACAGGCGACGCGCCTGCGCGTCGTCGAACACGTCGGCCATGTAACTCCAGAACACCGTTACCGCGAACAGGTTGAACACCGCGGTCCAGACGAAGAACACCATGCCCCGCCCCGGCACCCCGGCATTGAAGGCCCAGTGGAAGGCCAGCAGGCAGGCGATGAACAGCACGTACACCACCGGCAGGAACACCCGCCGCGGAAACCGCGCGACCAGGGCGCCGTAGACCGGCTGCAAGGCCAACATCGTCACGAAAGTGCAGGTGAACAACAGCTGCAGCACGAAGTCTTTCAGCTCCAGGCCGTGCGCCTGCGCCCAGGCGATCATCGCCTGCGGAAACACCGTAGCCGCATCGGCCGAGGCGCCCATCGCATCGCGCACCGGGCGCAGCACGTAATAGCCGCAGAGCAGGCAGAAGAAATACAGCAGCGACCACCACAGTGGCGCATTCGCCGCGGCTTTCGGCGCAGCCTTCATCGCGCGCTCCCATGCGGCGCACGCGGCATCGCGACATAACGAGCGGCGCCGCGCCGGTCGGCGTTCGAGCGATGCACACCGGACCGGGCAGGATTGCGTCGGTCGGCCCTGCACTGAGCCGCGCCGCGCCGAGCCGCGTCGTACCGATCCGCACCGCGCATGCTGCGCCTCCTGATTCGCCCTCGCCCACCTTATCCAGCGCGGCGCCGGGCCGGCCTCTGCGGATGGTCACACCCACTTCTGGCCTACGGTCGGCGGCGGCACAGCGACCGAGTCGCGCGAACCTGCGCTCCTCAGCGCGATTGGGCGCCGGCTTCCGCAGCCGCCCGACCGATGCCCGTACTCGCCGGGCGCGCCGCCGCCCGCAGGGTCAAGCGCGAAATCTCCGGCGGCACGCCGAAACGCACCGGCAGGATGCTGGTGCCGATGCCGGTCGAGACGAACAGGGACTTGCCGTGTTCGATCAGATAGCCGCCGGCGTAGCGCTGGTCGGCGGGCAGCACCGGGGTGCCTATCCACGGCAGGCGCACCTGGCCGCCGTGGGTGTGCCCGGCCACGGTCAGCGAGGCGCGCGGCGGGATGTCGGGAAACAGATCGGGGTTGTGGGTCAGGGCCAGCACCGGCGCATCGTCGGTGACGCCGGCGAAGGCGCGGTCGATGTCGTGAGCGGCCTCCCATTTGTCGCCGATGCCGACCATCCACACCCGGCAAGCGCCGAGCTGCACCGCCTGCGCCTGGTCTTCGAGCACGATCACGCCGGCCGATTCCAACGCGGCGCGCACCCGTACGCCGTCCTTCCACCAGTCGTGGTTGCCGAGCACCGCGTAGACCGGCTTGCGCCGGGTCAGGGGCCGCAAGTGCGGCGCCATCTGCTCGGCCGACACATAGGTGCCGCCGAGCACGCTGAGGATCACATAGTCCCCGGCCATCATCACCGCCTGTGCGTCGCTCGCGACCAGCCGCTCGACGATGCGGTCGAGCCGGTCGAGGCCGTTGTGCGGCGAGCCGGTGTGCAGGTCGGCGATGACGTCGACGCGCAGGCCTTCGCAGTCGCGCGACCAGTGCGGCAGACGAAACGCGTAGTCGCGCTCGACCAGCTGCCGCGGCTCCCAGAAAAAGCCCCAGGCGAAACATCCGAGCCCGCACAGCACCACGCCGACGAACAGGCGCTGCAGCCACAACTGTCGCGGCCAGGGCCGCCAACCGCGTTTCATGCCTTGGAACTCTCCTGGGTTTCGGACGCGCCGCCGCGCTGCACCCAGCGCGCGACGTTCCAGCCGATCAAGCCGGCGCCGGCGGCGACCGCGGCGCTGATGCCGGCCAGGCCGGCGACGCCGACACCAACGCTGCGCAGGCCGACCATCGTGGTCGCCACGGCGACGTCGCCGAAACGCCAGGCGGCGGTGTCGACCGCGTTCTTGCCCTTATAGCGCAGGGTGCGCGCGGCGCTGCTGAACAGACTTTCGCGGGCCGGACCGACCATGCCGTAGGCGAGCCCGCGGCTGATCACCAGCGCCATCGCCACCGCCGGCATCGGCAGCAGCATCGCCGCCAGGCCCTGCGGCAGCATCGCGACCAGCGCGCCGTAGCCAGGGAACAATTGGGTCAGCGGCGCGTGCGGGTCGGCGACCAGCGCGACCAGCGACAGGATCGACACCGTCACCACCGACCACACCCCGATCACCACCGCCGCGCCGCGCCGCGCCAGCAGCCACGGCGTCAGCAGCAACTGCGCCGCCAGCGCGATCATGTTGGTCATCAGGTCCAGATCGGCGGCGAAGCGCGTGCGTGCGACCGCGTCGACAAAGGTCGCCTTCGAGTAGTCCACCACCAAGCCGTAGTTGACCGTGCCGATCCAGTCGCCGAGCAACAGCAGGACCGCCATCGAGCGCATGAACGGATTGGCGAACACCTGCTTGAGGCCGTCGAGCATGCCGCCGCCGATCGCCGATTCGTGCGAGGCTTCGAAGCGGCGGGTGCCGTGGATGCGCGCCCAGTGCCCGAGCAGGGCCACGAACACCAGCGCTAGGCCGAGCAGGCCGGCCGAGACCATCAACAGCGGCGCCACCCCGATCGCCCCGACCAGCAGCCGGGTCAGCGCCGGCCCCGCCAGCGAACCGAGCGTGCCGGCGACCGCGATCAGCGGGAACAGGCGCCGAGCCTGGCCTTCGCTCCAGATGTCGGTCATGAAGCTCCAGAACACCGACACCACGAACAGATTGAAGACGCTGATCCAGACGAAGAACACGGTACCGAGCGCGCGCGGGCTGAGCACGCCATGGGCGCCGAACAAGGGCACGAAGCCGATCAGGCAGGCGATGAAGAAGCCGTACACCAGCGGCACCACGATCCGGCGCGGGTAGCGCGAGACCAGGGCCGAGAACACCGGCGTCAGCGCCAGAGTCGCCAGGAAGGTCGCCGCGTAGAACCAGGGCAATTGGGTCGAGCCGACCGCGCCGCTGAGCTGGTCGCGGACCGGGCGGATCACGTAATAGGCGGTCAGCACGCAGAAGAAGTACGCCAGCGAGAACGCGACCGCGCGCCACTCCCCGCTGTGGACGCGCCCGGTCTGCAGGCTGGCGCCTTGGACTGCCGACATTCCGTCGCTCCATTGGGACTGCCGGCGGTGCCGACGATGGTGCGGGTCGACGGCGCGCCGCCGGGCCGGGCCCGGTCTGGTCTGGTCGCCGCTGGCGGCGCCGTGAAGCGCCCGCCCCGCTCGTTGCCGGCACGGTAGCCCAAGGCGTCGCGCACCGCCAGCGCCGCGTCCGGCGGCATCGGCGTCGCGATTGGGAGCATATGCTCTAGTTTTGGCGCTTACGTTCGCCGCACGGTAAAGCGACCGATGCAGAGCAGCCCGAGAATGCCCCAAGAGTTCGACTACATCATCGTCGGCGCCGGTTCGGCCGGCTGCGTGCTGGCCAACCGCCTCAGCGAAGATCCCGACGCCCGGGTGCTGTTGATCGAAGCCGGTCCGCGCGACCGCCACCCCTTCATCCATATGCCCGCCGGGCTGGCCAAGCTGGTCGGCAAGAAAGGCGTGAACTGGAATTACGACACCGCGCCGGAAGCGCAGCTCAATCAGCGGGTGCTGTGGTGGCCGCGCGGCAAGGTGCTCGGCGGTTCCAGCTCGATCAACGCCATGTGCTACATCCGCGGCGTGCCCGGCGACTACGACGGCTGGGCCGCGGCCGGCGCCAGCGGCTGGAGCTGGAACGACGTGCTGCCCTATTTCCGCCGTTCCGAGCGCAACAGCCGGGGCGACAGCCCGCTGCACGGCAGCCTGGGGCCGCTCTACGTCTCCGACCTGCGCTATACCAATCCGCTGTCGGGCGTGTTCATCGAAGCCGGGCAACAGGCCGGCTTCGCCGCGAACCCGGACTTCAACGGCCCGCAGCAGGAAGGCTTCGGCCTGTACCAGGTGACCCAGAAGAACGGCGCGCGCTGTTCGAGCGCGGTCGCCTACCTCGACCCGGCGCGCGAACGCCACAACCTGCACGTCGTCACCGGCGCCCTGGTCAGCCGCATCACCATCGAACGCGGCCGCGCCACCGGCGTGACCTACAGCGTCGGCGGCCGCGCCTATCACCAGCACGCCGCGCGCGAAGTGCTGTTGAGCGGCGGCGCGATCAATTCGCCGCAGTTGCTGATGCTGTCGGGCATCGGCCCGGCCGAAGAGCTGCGCCGTCACGGCATCGAGGTGCTGCACGACGCGCCGCAGGTCGGGCAGAACCTGCAGGATCATCTCGACATCTGCACCCTGCAGCACTCGACCCGGCGGGTGACCTACGACCGCCTCAGCGACCTGCGCATCGCCTTCGACTATTACCTGCGCGGCCACAGCGGCCCGGGCAGCAGCAACATCGCCGAAGCCGGCGCCTTCGTGCGCTCGCCGCTGGCGCCCGACCAGCGCCCCGACATCCAGATGCATTTCGTGCCGGCGATGCTCGACGACCACGGCCGTCATCGCCTGCCCGGCGACGGCTACACCGCCCACGCCTGCTTCCTGCGTCCGCGCAGCCGCGGCCGCATCGGCCTGGCCAGCGCCAGCGCCGGCGACAAGGCGCGCATCGAAGCCAATTACCTGAGCGACCCGGAAGGCTTCGACCTGAAGATGATGCTCGAGTGCGCGAAGCTCTCGCGCACCGTGTTCGCGCAGAAGGCCTTCGACCCGTATCGCGGCGCGCCGATCTTCCCGGCCCGCGACGACCTCAGCGATGCCGAGCTGGTCGAGTTCGTCCGCGCCAAGGCCGAGAGCGTCTACCACCCGGTCGGCACCTGCCGCATGGGCGACGACCCGGCCTCGGTGGTCGACTCGCAACTGCGCGTGCGCGGGGTGGCGGGCTTGCGCGTGGTCGACGCCTCGGTCATGCCGAGCCTGATCGGCGGCAACACCAATGCGCCGACGATGATGATCGCCGAGCGCGCCTCGGACCTGATCAGCGGGCGGATCTGAGCCGGGCGGGCGCGCCCGGCCGAGCGCCGATCGAGCAGCGATCGGGCCGCCGCGACGCGAGCGCGGCGGCCTGCAACCGGACCGCCGCGGCCGTCGGTCGCCTGCTCGGGCGATTACTGAACCAGGTCCGCGCTGGCCCATTCATTCGGGCCATTAATGCCTGAAAAATCAGAATCCTGAATGCGCTTGTTGTCCAATTCCCTGAGATCGGCGCTAGAATCGTTGCAACCCGGCTCACGCAGGCGCTGCGACCGATGAAACACGACAAGCATCCGGGCTCGCCCCGGCGGTCACTCAATCCCTGGCGCCTGGGCACGCTCGCTGCCCTGTTGACCTTGACCCTGGGTTCGACCGCACAAACCTCGCTGCGCTGGCAGAGTCCGCAACCGCAGGCGCCGGTCGCGCGCGCGCAAGGCGTCGACGGCACGCTCGCGCCGGGCCAACGCCTGATGCCGGCGCAGAATCCGAACGGCCGCGCGCTGCCGCTCGCCGCCGGTTTCGACATCCGCCAGTTCGAGGCGATGGCGCAACAACTGGTCGCCGACCAGCGCATTCCCGGCATGGCCATGGCGGTCGTGCACAACGGCCAGGTGCTGAGCGCGCGCGGCTACGGCATCACCGACGTACGCAACGCCGAGCCGATCGACGGCCACACCGTGTTCCGCCTGGCCTCGTTGTCGAAGAGCTTCGCCGGCACCCTGACCGGCCTGCTCGTCAACGACGGCACCCTGCGCTGGGACAGCAAGCTGGTCGACTACATGCCCAGCTTCCAGTTGGTCGATCCGAGCGCGGCGCGCCAGATCACCGTCGCCGACCTGCTGAGCCATCGCGTCGGCCTGACCCACAACACCTACGACCGCGACCTGGAGAACTACGCCGACTACCGCGTGCTGACCCAGAAGCTGGCGTATGCGCCGATGACCTGCCAGCCGGGCACCTGCTACGGCTACCAGAACATCGCCTTCAGCCTGATCGGCGACGTCGTGTTCGCCGCGACCGGCGACTTCTACAGCCAGGAAGTGCAGCGCCGCCTGTTCAAGCCGCTCGGCATGAACGACGCCAGCCTCGGCCTGGAAGGCATCACCGCCAGCGCGCGCTGGGCCAAGCCGCACGTGCGCGGCCGCGGCAGCTGGGTGTCGCTGACGCCGAAGCCGACCTATTACCAGTTGCCGCCGGCCGCCGGCGTCAACGCCAGCGCCAGCGACATGGCGCAGTGGCTGATCGCCCAGACCGGCCACCGCCCCGACGTGCTGCCGCTGCCCCTGCTGGCGACCTTGCACCAGCCCCTGGTCGACACGCCGACCGAGATCCGCGGTTCGAGCTGGCGCCGCCAGCGCCTGAGTTCGGCCGGCTACGCGCTCGGCTGGCGCGTCTACGACTACGCCGGCCATCGCATGGTGTTCCATGCCGGCGCCGTGCAGGGCTATCGCGGCGTGGTGGCGCTGCTGCCCGAACGCGACCTCGGCATCGCCCTGCTGTGGAATAGCGAAAGCGGTCTGCCGACCGGCCTGCTGCCGACTATGCTCGATCGCGCGATCGGCCTGCCGCCGGAACGTTGGCTCGACGTCGGCTTCGACGACCCGGGCCTGTACGCGGCCGAATCCAACCCGGCCCAGCCGCGCGATCCCAACGGCAGCAACGCGCAGAAAGCGACCGCCGCACCGCGCTGAGGCGGGCGCCACGCCGGCTCGACCGGTGGACGGAAACCGGACGGGCCGCGGCATTGCCGCGGCCCGTTTCGTTTGAACTGGGGTCCCGCTGGATTCAAGCGGGACGACCGGCCGGGTTTCAATCCGCCGACGCGGTCCGATACGGCCGCTGCGCAATCCCCTCGCCGCGCAGCGCGGCATCCCGTCAGCGCGGCTGTTCTTCGAGCACCCGCTTGAGCTTGGCCAGGCCCTTGTCGTAATCCTTGCCGACCATCCTGTCGAGAACCAGGCCGAACCAGCGCGAGACCAGGTTGTTGCCGTGCGCGCTGTCGAGCGACCAGGTCACGCGGGTGCCGTCGCCTTCGGCCTTGAGGTCGAAGGTGCCGACCGCCTGAGTGCCGTCGAAGTCGAGCGCGTTGACGACCTTCTGCTGCGGCACCGACTCGGCGATGCGTTGACTGCCCTTGCCGACCTTCGCGCCTTCCCAGGCCAGCGAGGCGCCGACGCCGGACTCGGGCCCGCTGAAGACGTACTTCGCGGTCGGCTCCAGTTCGTACCACGGCGACCACTCGTTGAAGCGCTTGTAGGAATCGAGCATGGCGTGGACCTCGCCGGGCGGCCGATCGACCACGATGGATCGTTCGACATGAGTCTTGTCGGGCAACAGGAAGCCTCCGGCCACGAACACCAGAGCGAGCAGTACGACGAGATACAGCAATCCCTTCAGCAAGGCTTTCATGGCGCTCCCCCGGGCTTAGGACCAGGCCCGATCCTAACCGCTGTCGCGACGGCCCGAAGCGGCGGCCGCGGGTTCGCCGACGAGAGGCGCGCGGGATCGGAAGTCGGGACTCGGGACTCGGGACTCGGGACTCGGGACTTGGGACTTGGGACTTGGGACTTGGGAGTCGGGAGTCGGGAGTCGGGAGTCTGATGGAGGGCTGGTGGCGCCCGAGCCGGCCTGTCGTGGCTCGCCCGGGAGGGCAGCCGTCATCGCTAGTCCGGACGGCTGGAGCGGGACCGCCGCACCGCCCTCACGGCCTGATTCCGCGAAGGCCGACTCCAGAGAGTCATAAGGCATGGCGCTGAACTCTTCTGCGGCCCGGCCAGCGCGAGCAGCGCTCTGGCGTCCATGGATGCGCGAGGCGGTGGCTGGAAGTCTTTCGCTCACCCAGCCCTCGCGCACAGCGCTCGGGCGTTCGCAAAGGCGCGAGCCGGTGGCTGGGAGCCTATCGCCCGCCCGGCCCTCGCGCACAGCGCTCGGGCGTTCGCAAAGGCGCGAGCCAGTGGCTGGGAGTCTTTGCTCGCCCGGCCCTCGCGCACAGCGCTCGGGCGTTCGCAAAGGCGCGAGCCAGTGGCTGGGAGTCTTTCGCTCGCCCGGCCCTCGCGCACAGCGCTCGGGCGTTCGCAAAGGCGCGAGCCGATGGCGGGGAGCCTTTCGCTCGCCCGGCCCTCGCGCACAGCGCTCGGGCGTTCGCAAAGGCGCGAGCCAGTGGCTCGCGAGCGCCTTTGCTCACCCCATAAAAAAACTCTCTCCCCGCCTGGGCTGCGGGGAGAGAGCTTGATTACGGCTTAATCGGGGTTTTTCTTATTTAGATCAGCGGAGCCGGGGTGGCCGGCAACGCAGCTGCAGCCTTGGACTTGCGGGCCTTCTTGGCAGCCTTCTTCGGGGCCTTCTTGGCGGCCTTCTTAGCAGTCTTCTTGGTCGCCTTCTTGGCGGTCTTCTTGGTGGCCTTCTTAGCCGCCTTCTTGGCGGTCTTCTTGGCGGCCTTCTTCACAGCCTTCTTGGCGGTCTTCTTGGTCGCCTTCTTGGCTGCCTTCTTGGCGGTCTTCTTAGCAGTCTTCTTGGTCGCCTTCTTCGCAGTCTTCTTGGCCGTCTTCTTGGTGGCCTTGCGTGCGGTCTTCTTGGCGGCCTTCTTCACGGTCTTCTTGGCTGCCTTCTTGGCGGTCTTCTTGGTGGCCTTCTTGGCAACCTTCTTCGCGCCAGTTTTCTTGACAGCCTTCTTCGTCGCCTTCTTGGCGGCGGACTTCTTAGCAGCTTTCTTAACGGCCATGTGATGGCTCCTCGTCAGTGGTGATCAGGGATTGATCAGTGGTGGTGCGGTAAGCCCAGTGGAAAGGGACTCTGTGAAGACAGAGCCGCGGGAGTCGGACCCGCGTGCAACCGCCGACGCGCACTGCGCGCCGGAACGGATCGGGGATCGCATCCGGCCGCAGGCGCGGCGGGACCGATGGCGCGTCCGCCCGGAAGGCGGACGGAGGGGGCCGCAAAGGGGCGCGGCCAAACAAAAACCCGGCCCGCCGAACGCGAACCAGGTTGCATGGAACAGGACGCCAACGATGTCATCTGGGTTTTGGATGTCATCGGCGAAGAGAGTGCGGTCAACATTTCTGCAGAGGAAGCGAATCCTGCGTCCACCGTTTTGACTGTCCGGGCGGAGGTCCGTTTTGTGCTGCATGTTGTCGCGCTGGGTTTTCTCACTCTCGTCTGCAGGAAACGTCTGCTGGGCGAAACCTAATCACGCTTTTTCATACTGTCAACAACCGAGCCTATTTTTTTTCAGGTCCGCCCGCCCCGGCGGCGGCGGCGTCGGTCGCGCGCTCGTTCGTCGAATACGCGCGCACGCATCCGGTCGATTCGCGACGGGTTTCTTTCGACATCGCTGAAACCCAAGCGTGGCGCGGGTTTCGGCGATGCGATGTTTTTTCGCGCGGAGTTTTTTCGATAACGCGCACGGTCGCGCAAGGCTGTCGAAGGCGATCTTCGAAGGCGAATCCGGAAGAAAAAATTCCGCTCCGCGGCGGCCGCCGATTTCGCGTCGCACAAGCCGAATTGCGCGAAACTGCGCGAACCGTTTTCGGCCTCGAGCGGCGCTCGGCCACCGTTCGACGGAACGAGAAGCGCGCCGACGCGACGACGCGCTCGGTCGAACGACGGCGAACGACGGCGACGGACGACGTCGCCGAGCATGTGTGTCTGCGCCTCGGCGGCGCCGACGAACGGCAACGCCGGCACGCGCGGCGACGACCGTCCGTCTGCCGGAGTCGCCGCGCTCGCGCCTCGACGCGGCACGAACGCGGCGAACTGGAAAGCGTTTTCCGAAGCCGGCGAAGACCGTCCCCGTCAGCGCGCCCGGCGTTCGCCGACGCTGTCGCCCGCCTGCCTCGGAGATTCGCCGGCACGCAAAAAACCGCTTGTTTTCTGCACTGCGGCGCCGAGCGCGCCGTTCGCGCGCGCCTCCGCGCGTCGCATCGCGGAGCGCCGCACCGGTCGCGTCTGGCTCGCC
>NZ_JBPKJP010000017.1:0-51186 GCF_051217035.1 Lysobacter sp. 1R34A | reverse complement strand
CGCGGTGCGCGCCGCGGGCGGCGCGACGCCGGGCTGGGAGCTGAGCACCGACACCGGCAGCGTGGTGCGCATCGAGGTCCTGGCCGACGACATCGTGCGGGTGCAGGCCGGGCGCCGCGGCAAGCTGGCGCCGGCCGGCGACAAGGCCGCGCCGATCGTGCTGCCGCAGCCGGCGGAGAAGGTCGCCGCCGCGCTGGAAGAAGACGACGCCGAAGTGCGCGTGCGCACCGGCGCCCTGGTGCTGCACGTGCAGCGGCAACCGTTGAAGCTGCGGCTGGAGCGGATCGACGGCGAGCGCCGCACGCCGCTGTGGCAGGAACTGCAACCGCTCGACCTCGATGCCGCGCAGAGCGTGCAAGTGCTGTCTTCGCAGGCCGACGAGGCGTTCTACGGCGGCGGCCAGCAGAACGGCCGCTATCAGTTCAAGGGTCGCGAGTTGGAAGTGTCCTATTCCGGCGGCTGGGAAGAAGGCGATCGCCCGAGCCCGGCGCCGATGCTGTTGAGCTCGCGCGGTTGGGGCATGTTGCGCAACACCTGGAGCGACGGCAGCTACGACTTGCGCCAGTCCGATCAGGCCACCTTGCTGCATCGCGAAGATCGCTTCGACGCGTATTACTTCATCGGCGAGCTGCCGCGCCTGCTCGAGCGCTACACCCGTCTGACCGGCCGTCCCGGTTTACTGGCGCGCTGGGCGCTGTCGTACGGAGACGCCGATTGCTACAACGACGGAGACAACGGCAAGAAGCCCGGCACCGTGCCGGAAGGTTGGCGCGACGGCCCCACCGGCACCACGCCGGATGTGGTCGACAGCGTGGCGCGCCAGTATCGCGAACACGACATGCCCGGCGGCTGGATCCTGCCGAACGACGGTTACGGTTGCGGCTACAAGCAACTGCCGGAAACCGTGAAGGGCCTGGCCAAGTACGGTTTCCGCACCGGCCTGTGGACCGAGAACGGCGTCGACAAGATCGCCTGGGAAGTCGGCACCGCCGGCAGCCGGGTGCAGAAGCTCGACGTGGCGTGGACCGGCAAGGGCTATCAGTTCGCGATGGACGCCAACCAGTCGGCGTTCAACGGCATTCTGCACAACTCCGACTCGCGCCCGTTCCTGTGGACGGTGATGGGCTGGGCCGGCATCCAGCGTTATGCGGTGGCCTGGACCGGCGACCAGAGCGCGAGCTGGGACTACATCCGCTGGCACGTGCCGACCCTGATCGGCTCGGGCCTGTCGGGCATGGCCTATGCCACCGGCGACGTCGACGCGATCTTCGGCGGCAGCGCCGAGACCTATACCCGCGATCTGCAGTGGAAGGCGTTCACCCCGGTGCTGATGGGCATGTCGGGCTGGTCGTCGAATGCGCGCAAACACCCGTGGTGGTTCGACGAGCCGTACCGCAGCATCAACCGCGATTACCTGAAGTTGAAGATGCGGCTGACGCCGTACATGTACGGCCTGACCCAGCAGGCCGCGCAGACCGGCGCGCCGCCGGTGCGCGGGTTGATGTGGGATTACCCGCAGGACCCGCACGCCCAGGACGAGGCCTACAAGTATCAGTTCCTGCTCGGCCGCGACCTGCTGGTGGCCCCGGTCTACCGCAGCCAGGCCGCCAGCCGCGGCTGGCGGCGCGGCATCCATCTGCCGGCCGGCCGCTGGATCGACTATTGGGACGGGCGCAGCGTGCAGGCCGGCGCTGCCGGCCGCGAACTCGACCGTCAGGTCGACCTCGCCACCTTGCCCTTGTTCGTGCGCGCCGGTGCGATCCTGCCGATGCACCCGGCGATGCTGTTCGACGGCGAGAAGCCGCTCGACGAGATCACCTTCGACTTGTATCCGCAGGGCGAATCGCAGTACGCGATGTACGAGGACGACGGCAACACCCGTCGCCACGAGCAGGGCGAATCGAGCACCCAGCAGGTGCGCATGAGCGCGCCGGCGCATGGCAGCGGCCCGGTGACGCTGCGCATCGAGGCGGTGCAGGGCCAGTACCAAGGCCAGTTGCCGCAACGCCGCTACGCCTTGCGCATGCTGAGCCGGCAGACACCGCGGGCGGTGTCGCTGGACGGACGCGCCTTGCCGCAGCTGGCCGATGCCGCGGCGCTGCAAGCGGCGAGCGAGGGTTGGTATTTCGATGCGGCCGATCGCAAGGGCAGCGTGCACGTGCGCACCGCGGTCACCGACATCCGCAAGCCGCTGGAGTTCGCGCTGGACATCCCGGTCGCCGCGGCCGCGGCCGACGACGCGTTCCCGGCGGCGCCGGCGCAGGGCCGCGCCTTGCCGTCCGACAGCCTGCTGGTGGTCAGCCGCCCAGCGGAAGAGCCCGGCCACGCGCTGGAGAATGCGTTCGACGACGACCCCAAGACCTGGTTCCGCAGCGTGCGTAACCAAGCTGTGCGCACCGGCGCTCACGAATGGACGGTGGGCTTCGGCGAACGCAAGTTGATCGACGGCATCGAGCTGGCGCCGCGCAACGACAAGAACTGGAAGCACGGCCAGGTGCGCGACTACGAGGTCTACCTGGGCGACAGCAATGGCGAGTGGGGCCAGCCGGTCGCGCGCGGCCGCCTGCGACTGCAGCAGGAACTGCAGCGCATCGACTTCCCGGCCCGCGCCGGCCGCCTGTTGCGTTTCCGCGTACTCAGCGTGCAGAACCCGGAGGGCGACGGCGCTTCCAGCACCGACCCGATGGTCACCGCCGCCCAGGGCGGCGCGGCGCGCGCGGTCGATGCCTTGCAGCCGCGCGACGTCGGCCCGATCGCGTTGTCGAGTTTCCACATCCTCGAACACCAGGAACCGGAGCGGCCGGCACAGCAGCGCTATCTCTCCGAGCTGCCGTTGCCGGCCGCGCTGGCCGGGCAAGCGCGCGCCGATCGCGCCTTCCACGGCGACGCCGGGCTGCGCATGAACGGCCTGCTGTTCCGCCGCGGCCTGGGCGTCGGCCCGAGCAGCCGCATCGACCTGCGCTTGCAAGGCCAGTGGCGTCTGCTGCGCGCCGACCTCGGCATCGACGATGCCTGTCGCGCCGCCGGCGGCCTGCAGTTCCAGGTCTGGGGCGACGACCGACTGCTCTACGACAGCGGATTGGTGAAAGCGCCCGGCGTGGTCAAGCCGGAGCTCGACATCCGCGGCCTGTCTTCGCTGAGCCTGCGCACCTTGGGCGCGCAGGGCAGCCAACCCGCCCAGGTCTGCGCGAACTGGGCCAACGCCGCGCTGATCGGCCAGGAAGGCGACAGCGTCGGCATCCTCCCGCCCTGAGCCCAGCGAGCACTCGACCCCAAACGCCAACGCCAGAAGCACCCGATTCGAACATCCGACCCGAGCACCCGACCCGAGCACCCGACCCGAGCACCCGACACCCGCTACGTCCATCGAACACCCGCACCGAACACCCGCACCGAATACCCGTCACCGAATACGTAACACCGCTCCTCCCCCCGCCCACACCGACTGCGGCCCTTTGGCCGTGGCCCGGGATCGCTGTTGCCTTTCGTCCGCCATCCGCGCCGCAGATCCTGCCAGGAGAGTTCCGATGTTGCCCGCAAGCCGCCGTTCGCGCCGTCAACGCGCCCACTGCCCATCCCGTATCCCCGCCACCCCGCTGTCGTTGGCCCTGGCCGTCGCACTGCTGGGCCACGTCTCGCTTGCTGCCGCACAGGATGGCCAGAGCACGACCGACAGCACGGACGCCACCGGCAAGACCACCGAACTGTCGCGCATCGAAGTGACCGGCTCCAACATCCGCCGCCTGGATGTCGAGACCGCCTCGCCGGTGCAGGTCATCAGCAAGCAGGACATCGAGAACATGGGCGCGCGCACCCTGTTGCAGGTGCTCGACAACCTGCCGGCGGCGCGTCCGGCGCAGCAGGATTCGCGCTCGTTGTTCACCGGCTCGGACGGCGCCTCGCAGGCCAATCTGCGCGGTCTCGGCGCGCAAGGCACCCTGGTGCTGTTGAACGGCCGCCGCCTGTCGTACTACGGCGCGCCGGCCGGCTTCCAGACCCAGTTCGTCAACATCGATGCGATTCCCGCCGCGGCGATCGAGCGCATGGAAGTGCTGACCGACGGCGCCTCGGCCGTGTACGGCACCGACGCGGTGGCCGGCGTGATCAACGTGATCACCAAGCGCAACTACCAGGGCGCGGAGGTCAGCGTGACCACCGACAAGTCCTCGCGCATCGATTCCTATGGCGAGCACCAGGCCAGCATCACCGCCGGCTTCGGCGACCTCGACGAGGACCGCTACAACGTCTACGCCTCGGTCAACATGTATCGCCGCGACGCGATTCCGCTGAGCGACTTCTACGACAAGCGCCCCGACCAGTACTACGTCAACAACCCCAACTATCTCAAGAACCTGCGCCTGGGCACCGGCAGCAAGCCGGGCGTGTTCAACCCCGGCACCTACTTCGCGATCAATCCCAGGACCGGCGCGCGCGTGCAGGAAGCTGCGCCGGGCTGCAACAACGTGCTGACCGGCGAAGCCGCCGGCCCGCGTTGCATCTGGCAGACCTGGATGAACAACGAGATCGATGCCGGCGCCGAAACCGAGCGCTTCACCGGGTACGTCAACGCGCATTTCCTGGTGGGCGAGAACACCGAGGCCTTCGCCGAGCTGACCTATACCGACATCGACCTGCGCGCCAACGGCGGCACGCCGCGTTCGTTCGGCACCACCACCGGCAACCCGACCAGTTGGTTCTCGCGCGACACCGGCACCACGGTCAACCAGTTCCGCTATCCCTTCCTCGGCCCGAACAACGAGTACAACCGCGCCAGCCCCGAACTCAGGGCGATCAACGGCGGGGTGGTCGGCCTGCAGTACCTGTTGCAGGACGTCGGCGATAACTACTTCGGCCAGCGCAACACCGACAAGAGCTACCGCGGGCTGTTCGGCCTGCGCGGCAGCATCGGGGACTGGAACTGGGAAACCGCGTTCGCGTCCGCCGGCACGCATTCGGTGACCTACCAGACCGTCAACGTCAACATCGACGGCTTCCGTAAAGCATTCGGCCCGTTCACCGTCGATCCGGGCACCGGACGAGTGATCATCTCCGATCACCCGGCGTACAAGTTCGGCGAGATCAGCGAAGCCAATGCGGCCTTGCTGCGCGAGGCCTATCCGACCTTCGACATCCAGTCCTGGACCCGCCTGCACACCCTGGACGGCAAGATCGAAGGCCCGCTGTTCAACCTGCCCGCCGGCGAGGTGCGCGCGGCGTTCGGTTTCAACGTCAGCCGCGAGACCTTCTACACCCCGGGCAACGAAGACGCCGCCAACGGCCTGATCACCCAGCAGGGCGGCTCCTGGTTCGACGGCAAGCGCAATACCTACGCGCTGTTCGCCGAGGCGGTCGCGCCGTTGACCGACAAGCTCGAGCTGGACGCCGCGCTGCGCGTGGACAAGTACCCGAACTTCAATGCCAACCTGGCGCCGAAGATCGGCCTCAAGTACCAGGTGCTGCCGCAGTTGCTGCTGCGCGGTACCTATTCGGAAGGCTTCCGCGCTCCGAGCCTGGCCGAATCCGGCACCGGCGGCGTGTTCGCCCAGCTCGGCGGCTACCGCGACGAAGTCCGTTGCGCCGAGACCAACGCCATCGCCAACCTGCTGCGCCAGTCGCGCCGCGGCGGCGACGTCGACCTCGGCAACTCGCTGCTCAACAGCGACTGCAGCCGCACCGTGGCGCGCATGACCCAGCCCAACCAGGATTTGAAGCCGGAGAAGGCCAAGATCGCCACCCTGGGCTTCGTGTTCGAGCCGCTCGACTGGCTGTCGGTGTCGGCCGACTACTGGTTCATCTATCGCCGCAACGAAATCGCCGCGCCGGACTACAGCAAGGCCGAGGACATCGCATCGATGACCCGCTCGCCGATCACCGACTCCGACCGCGCCGCACAGGCGGCGTTGGCGGCGATGTGCGCCGATCCGGCCAGCGGCGTGGCCTGCCCGGGCACTTTGCCGGGCTACAGCGTCGGCAACGTGGCCAGCGTCGTGGGCCAGTACAAGAACCGGGGCCGCACCCTGGTCGACGGCTTCGACATCGACGCCCGCACCCGCTTCTCGCTGGGCGAGTGGGGCAGCCTCAACGTCGGCGTGGCCGCGACCATCGCGCGCCGCAAGGAGGCCTACCTCGACGACGAGAACGGCTGGTACTACGGCAACACCGTGGGCTACCACAGCAATCCGCGCCTGCGCGCCACGATCAATGCCGACTGGAACTACCGCCAGTTCACCACCAGTTTCTTCGTCAACTACGTCGGCCATACCAAGTGGGCCTGGGACCGCGTCGATGCCGAAGACAACAATCCGGAGACCTGCACCGCCGGTTACCTGCCCTTGCCCGAAGCGCAGTGCGAGGACGTGCCGTCGTGGTGGACCGCCAACCTGAGCCTGGCCTGGCGTCCGACCGACAAGCTCAACGTCGGCTTCACCATCAAGAATCTGTTCGATCGCCAGCCGTTCTACGACCCGAACAGCTTCCTCGGCGACTCCAGCGACTACGTCAGCATCCTCGGCCGCAGCTACAGCGTCACCGTCGGCTACAAGTTCTGACCCAAAGCCGTAACGCGCTCCATTCAAGCGTTGACGCAAAGGCGGGAGCTCCGGCTCCTGCCTTTGCTTTGTCTGGACAGGTCGAAAAGTCTGGCGGCATCACCGACGGCGGCAGAGCCGGGGCAGGGCGCACGGCGATCCGAGCCCATCGCTTTGACATAGACAGACCTGTCTGTATAGTTGGTCCATGGCCTCCGCCGCGCCAACCCCGAATCCCCCTCCGCGCGAGCGCATCCTGGCGGTCGCCTCGCAGCTGTTTTATGCGCAAGGCATACGCGCGGTCGGTATCGACGGCATCATCGATCGGTCGGGCGTCGCCAAGGCCAGCTTCTACAAACACTTTCCGTCCAAGAACGACCTGGTCGCCGAAGTCCTGACCCGTCTCGGCGTCGCCTGGCGGCAATGGCTGGCCGACGCGGTCGATCGCTGGTCCGGCGACCCGAGCGCCCGCCCCTTGGCGGTGTTCGACGCGCTGGGCGAACGCCTGGGCAGCAGCGGTTTTCGCGGCTGCGTCTTCATCAATTCGATCGTCGAACTGGCCGATCGCGAGCACGCCGGACATGCGGTCGCCCACGATCACAAGCGACAAGTCACCGCCTATCTCGAACGCCTGCTGCTCGAGGCGCAAGTGCGCCCGGCCGCGGACCTGGCGAATCAACTGATGATGCTGATCGACGGCGCGATCGTCACCGCACTGCGCACCGGCTCGGCGGAAGCATCCTCGTCGGCGAAAGAGGTCGCCCGGATCCTGATCGAAGAGCGCCTGGCCCGGCACCGTCAACGCTGCTGACGCGCGAGCGCGATCGCCTAGCACCCCATCATCGCCCCACTCGGAGCAAGGTCATGACCTCGTTGCTGAAACGTTTCCTGCTGCCCGCCGTACTGCTCGCGTCGCTTTCGCAGGCCTCGGCCGCCGAGCCGGATCTCAAGCTGTATGCCATGGACTGCGGCCGCGCCCAGTTCGCCGACCTCGGGCCGTTCGCCGACACCGGCGAATACGACGGTCATCCCGGCACCCTGATGACGCCCTGCTTCCTGATCCGTCACCCCAAAGGCGACCTGCTGTGGGAAGCCGGCCTGGGCGACCGCTACGCCGAGCCGGCGGGCGGCACTCAGCTTCCTTTCTACCGCGCCATCGTCGATACCGCCGTCGCCGCCCAACTCGGACGGTTGGGCCTGGGTTTCGACGACGTCGAGCACTTCGCCTTCTCGCACGCCCATGGCGACCATCTCGGCAACGCCAATGCGCTGGCGAAGGCGACCTGGATCGTGAATCGCAGGGAGCTCGAATGGATCCGGTCCGTTCCGGCGCCGCCGCGCACCAACGCCAAGCTGATCGCAACCCAGAAGCAGGCCGCCACGGTGTTGATCGACGGCGACCACGACGTGTTCGGCGATGGCAGCGTCCGCATCCTGAAGGCGCCAGGGCACACGCCGGGCCACCAGGTGTTGTTGCTGCGCCTGCCGCGTTCGGGGCCGGTCCTGCTGTCCGGCGACCTGTATCACTCGCACGAGAACCGCGCCGAGAAACGCATGCCGGTGTTCAACGTCAGCCGCAGCGAGACCCTGGCGTCGATGGACCGCATCGAACGGATCGTCAAGAACCAGCGCGCCCGCGTGGTGATCCAACACTCCATGGATGACTTCAAGGCGCTGCCGGTATTCCCGGCTTATCTGGACTAGACGCTGCGGTTCGCGCTGTGCGCGCGTTGGCCGAAATGAAGCCATCGAGCGCCTGAGGCCCTGGCCCCTGAGCTGTCTATGACCCGGACGGGGCTGTGCTTGGTCGGAAGCGATGCGATCAGATGGGCGTGAGTTAATAATGCCGATGAATGCTGCGATGCGGTTAGCTTTATATCTAATTGTTTTAATTGGTGTTTTTTGATCTTGTGTGGCTTTCCGCGTGATATGGCCGAGCTTCTGGCCCCGGGCCCGAGCTTTATCGGCAGCATACGGCGTCAAGAGGGAGGCGCCCCTCGGCTGGTTCAGAAGCAGGCGGTCCCGGACCGTCGGGCATCACGTTCGGACCGTGCCTCAGTCGCGACAGGAAGCTGTCAGCTGTCTTAAGTGCCGGCCCTGTCGTTTGCGGGCCTTACCCGGATAGGCATTACAATCGCGCACTTGTCGAGCCGGCCTTGTGCTGGACAGCAGTGCATTCAGGCTGCGGTTCGGTGTCGAGGCATCTGCGGCCTTTGGCCGGTTCGATCTCAGTCGATCAATAAAGGAGTGTCCTGAGTGCCTACTTGGCTTGTGACCGGCGGCGCCGGATTCATTGGCGGTAACTTCGTCCTCGATGCCGTCCGCAAGGGGATCAAGGTCGTCAATCTCGATGCGCTGACCTATGCCGGCAATCTCGACACCCTCAGCAGCCTGGACGGCGATCCGAACCATGTGTTCGTCCAGGGCGACATCGGCGATGCCGCCCTGCTCAAGCGGCTGCTCGCCGAGCACCGCCCGCAGGCGGTGATCAATTTCGCCGCCGAAAGCCATGTCGACCGCTCGATCGAAGGTCCGGCGGCATTCGTGCAAACCAACGTCGTCGGAACCCTGAGCCTGCTCGAACAGGTGCGCGATTACTGGAAGCAGCTCGATGCTTCGGCCCGCGACGCGTTCCGTTTCCTGCACGTATCGACCGACGAGGTCTACGGCAGCCTCGGCGACACCGGCAAGTTCACCGAGACCACCCCGTACGCGCCGAACTCGCCGTACTCGGCGTCGAAGGCCGCTTCCGACCATCTGGTGCGGGCCTTCCATCACACCTACGGTCTGCCCGTGCTGACCACGAATTGCTCGAACAACTATGGGCAATTCCAGTTCCCCGAGAAACTCATCCCGCTGATCATCGCCAAGGCGCTGGCCGGCGAGCCGCTGCCGGTCTACGGCGACGGCCTCAACGTTCGCGACTGGCTGTTCGTCGGCGACCACTGCGCGGCGATTTCGCGCGTGCTCGAAGCCGGCCGCATCGGCGAGACCTACAACGTCGGCGGCGATGCCGAGCGCGCCAACATCGTCGTGGTCAAGACGATCTGCGCACTGCTCGACGAGCGTCGTCCGCTCGCCGACGGCCGCGCCCGCGAGTCGCTGATCACCTATGTCGCCGACCGCCCGGGCCACGATCGCCGTTACGCGATCGACGCCGGCAAGCTCAAGAGCGAGCTCGGCTGGGCGCCCACGGTGACCTTCGAGGAAGGCATCGCCCGTACGGTCGACTGGTATCTCGACAACCAGGCCTGGGTTCAGCGCGTGCTCGACGGCAGCTATCGACTGGAACGCATCGGCCAGGCCTGAAGCGGCCGCTCAAGAGGAATCACGCATGAACCGTAAGGGCATCATCCTTGCCGGCGGCTCCGGTACGCGGCTGTATCCGATTACCCAAGGCATCAGCAAGCAGCTGTTGCCGGTGTACGACAAGCCGATGATCTACTACCCGCTCAGCGTGCTGATGCTGGCGGGGATCCGCGACGTGCTGATCATCAACACGCCGCACGAGCAAGCGCTGTTCAAGACTCTGCTCGGCGACGGTTCGCGATGGGGCATGCGCATCGAGTATGCGCAGCAGCCAAGCCCGGACGGTTTGGCCCAGGCCTATCTGATCGGTCGCGAATTCGTCGATGGCCAGCCGAGCTGCCTGGTGCTCGGCGACAACATCTTCCACGGCCCCGGCCTGACCTCGATCCTCAAGCGCGCCGACCAGCGCCAGCACGGCGCGACCGTGTTCGGTTACTGGGTCAGCGACCCGGAACGCTACGGCGTGGCCGACTTCGACAGCGAAGGCAAGGTCGTCGGCCTGGAAGAAAAGCCGCTCAAGCCGCGCTCCAACTACGCAGTGACCGGCCTGTATTTCTACGACGGCCGCGCCAGCGATTTCGCCGCGAGCCTGAAGCCTTCGGCGCGCGGCGAGCTCGAAATCACCGACCTCAACCGGGTTTATCTCGAGGAAGGCTCGCTGCATCTGGAGCAGTTGGGTCGAGGGTATGCCTGGCTCGACACCGGCACCCATCAATCCTTGCTCGAAGCCTCCAACTTCATCGAAACCATCGAAGCCCGCCAGGGTCTGCGCATCTGCTGCCCCGAGGAAATCGCCTGGAACAACGGCTGGATCGACAACGATCAGCTGGCCGAGCTCGCTCGTCCCCTGGCGAAGAACGGTTATGGTCAATATCTGCTCGGCCTGGCCGAGCGCGGCTTCGTGCCGTAAAGGAACCGCTTTTGAAGATTATCGAAACCGATCTGCCCGGCTGCGTCGTCATCGAACCGCAAGTGTTCGGCGATGCCCGCGGGTTTTTCTACGAATCGTTCAATCAGGACAAGCTTGCGGCCGCCGGCCTCAACCCGCGCTTCGTCCAGGGCAATGTCTCCTCGTCCGCGCGCGGCGTGCTGCGCGGCCTGCACTACCAGTGGCCCAACCCGCAAGGCAAGTACGTCTCGGTGATCGAGGGCGAGGTCTGGGACGTGGCGGTCGACATCCGTCGCGGCTCGCCGCATTTCGGACGTTGGACCGCGGTGGTGTTGAGCGCCGAGAACAAGCGCCATTTCTGGATTCCGGAAGGGTTCGCGCACGGTTTCGCCGTGGTCAGCGAGCGCGCGGTGTTCAGTTATCTGTGCACCAACACCTATGACGCCAAGGCCGATGCCGGCGTGCGTTGGGACGATCCGCAGTTGGCGATCGACTGGCCGGTCAGCGACCCATCGTTGTCCGCCAAGGACGCGGTTGCGCCCTTGCTCAAGGACATCGCCGAAGACCGCTTGCCGGTCTACATTCCATGAAAGGCCGGGCCATGAAAGGTCAGGCGATGAGGGTGTTGTTGCTCGGCGGCGACGGCCAGGTCGGTCATGAGCTGCGTCGCAGCCTCGCTCCGCTCGGCGAGCTGGTCGTGACGACCCGCAGCGGACGCCTGGCCGCCGACGGCAGCGCCTGCGAAACGCTCGATCTGGCCCAGGCCGAAACGATCGAGCCCTTGCTGCGCCGTGTGCGTCCCGACCGGGTCGTCAACGCCACTGCCTATACCGCGGTGGACCGCGCCGAAACCGAGCGCGAGCTGGCGTTCGCGGTCAATGCGCAGGCGCCGGCGCGGCTGGCCGAGCTCTGCGCCGCCGATGGGATCGAACTGGTCCATTACTCGACCGATTACGTCTTCGACGGCAACGGCACCCGGCCGTATCTCGAAACCGATCCGACCGGTCCGCTCAGCGCCTACGGCGAGAGCAAGCTGGCCGGCGAAGAGGCGATCCGCGCCAGCGGCGCCACCCATCTGATCCTGCGTACGGCCTGGGTCTATGCCACCCACGGCCACAACTTCCTGCGCACCATGCTGCGCATCGGCGCCGAGCGCGATGAGCTCCGCGTGGTCGCCGACCAGCACGGCTCGCCGACCCCGGCCTGGCTGCTCGCCGATGTCGCGGCGGCGGTGCTGCGCCAGGGCATCGCCGAGTCCGGTGTACGTCACATCGTGGCCGGCGGGCAGACCAGCTGGCACGGTTTCGCCGAAGCGATCTTCGAAGACGCCCAGGCCCGCGGCCTGATCGAGCGCCGCCCGCGGGTGCTGCCGATCACCACTGCCGACTATCCGACGCCGGCGCGGCGGCCGAACTATTCGGTGCTCGACACCGGCCGGTTGCAGGCCGAGTACGGTCTGTCGATTCCGCACTGGCGCGACGCGCTCAAGACCACGCTCGACGCCGCGGTCGCCTGATCCGCCTGTCCGCGCGGACGCCACGTCTGCGTGGCCGCGCGGCACACTACCGCGGCCCAATTGTGTGAGCGCCGTCGGCCTTCTATGATCGCTGCGTCGCGGACGCGACGGGCCGACGCGTCGCCGCGGGGGTGGGGCGGGATCGGGCGGGGCAGCCCGGCAAGCCGGTGGGAGCCGGCTTGCGAAGGCGTAGGAGTGCGCGGCTTGCGAGCGTTTCTCCACGACGGCAGTCCGCGCCGGCCGGCGGCGGATGCCGTCGGTTCTGACGGGGCCGTCTGGACGGAACCACTCATGGACTACAGGGGATCGCAATGAAGCATTGGGCAAGCGCGTTGTTGCTGGCGGGGCTGGCGGCTGCGCCGGTCGCGGGCGCCGCGGACACCGAGGCGAACGCAAACGCCGCCGCTGCGACGGTGGACGTGGAAGCCTTCGTCAAGCCGGACACTTTTACCGACGTCAAACTGTCGCCGACCGGCGAGTTCTACGCCGCCTCGGTGCCGATGGAGGACGAGACCGCGCTGGTGATCTTCAGTCGCGCCGATATGAAGCGCACCGGCGTATTCCGGGTCGGCAAGAACAATCACGTCGACGACTTCTGGTGGGTGAGCCCGACCCGCGTGCTGATCGGCATGGCCCAGAAGCTCGGCTCGCGCGACGAACCGATCTCGACCGGCGAGCTGTTCGCGATCAACGCCAACGGCACCGGCGCCGACGTGCTGATCGGCTACCGCGTGCAAAGCCGCGGCGCCGGCACGCGCATCCAGCCCAAGAAGGTCGAGGACGTCGCCGGCTTCCTGGTCGACGATCTGCCGGCCGACGACAAGGGCGTGGTGATTTCGGTGCAGCAGTTCAGCGCCGACGCCTACACCCGCGCCGAGCGCCTCGACACGATCACCGGCCAGCGCAACCGGCTCGCGATCGCGCCGGTGCGCAACGCCCGTTACATGACCGACAACGCCGGCGTGGTCCGCTTCGCGCTCGGCTACGGCACCGATCTGCGGCGCAAGCTGTTCTACCGGGCCGACGAGAAGAGCGAGTGGACCTTGCTCGGCTCCGACGCGCAGGACGAGGTCATGGACCGTCCCATCGGCTTCTCCGCCGACAATGCGGTGGCCTACTTCGAAAGCGAACAGAAGCAGGGGCCGGATGCGATCGTCGCCTTCGACCTCGCCACGCGGACCCGCAAGGAAGTCCTGCGCGACAAGACCGCCGATCCGGAACGCATCATCTATCGCAACAACACCCGCATCCCGGTCGGCGTGTTCTTCGCCGACGGCAAGCCGCGCACGGTGTTCTTCGACAACGCCTCGCCGGAAGCGCGCCAGTACCGCAGCCTGGAAGCGGCGTTTCCGGGCGACGCGGTGCGCATCACCTCGCAGAGCGCCGACGGCCAACTGGCGCTGGTGCAGGTCTGGAACGAGCGCAGTCCCGGCGACCTGTTCCTGTTCGACCGGGCCAACAAGCACGCCTCGCACGTGCTGAGCCGCCGCTCCTGGTTCGACCCTGCGCAGCGCGCGCCGATGCGCGCGGTCAACCTGCGCGCGCGCGACGGCCTGGCCTTGTCGGGCCTGCTGACCACGCCGAAGGACAGCAGCGGCAAGTCGATGCCGCTGGTGGTCATGCCGCACGGCGGCCCGTTCGGCGTCCAGGACACCTGGCGTTTCGACGACGACGCGCAACTGCTCGCCGACGCCGGCTACGCGGTGCTGCAACTGAACTACCGCGGCTCCGGCGGTTACGGCCGCGCCTTCCTCCAGGCCGGCATGCGCGAGTGGGGCGGAAAGATGCAGGACGATGTCACCGATGCGACGCGTTGGGCGATCGAACAGGGCATCGCCGATCCTTCGCGCATCTGCCTGTACGGCGCGAGCTACGGCGCCTACGCCTCGCTGATGGGCGTGGCCAAGGAGCCGGCGCTGTATCGCTGCGCGGCCGGCTATGTCGGCGTGTACGACCTGCCGATGATGCACACCACCGGCGACATCCAGCGCCGCGGCTCCGGCGAGGCCTATCTGCGCAACTGGCTCGGCTCGCCGGAAGCGCTCGACAAGGTATCGCCGACGCGCCTGGCCGACCGGATCAAGGTGCCGGTATTCCTGGCCGCCGGCGGCGAAGACCAGCGCGCGCCGATCGCGCACAGCGAAAAGATGGAGAGGGCCCTGCGCCAGGCCGGCGTGCCGGTCGAGACGCTGTACTACAAGACCGAGGGCCATGGCTTCTACCGCGAAGAACACCAGCGCGAGTACTACACCCGCTTGCTGGCGTTCCTGTCGAAGTCGCTCGGCGGACGGGTCGCCGCGGCGCCGAAGGCGGCGGCGCCGGCCGCGGCGAAGTAAGAGATAGGAAAGTATGGAGGAGCGAGAAGTGAGCATGGAGGAGTGAGAAGTGAGTAACGAGTGTCTTCGCGTACCGCTCTACTCTTTGCTCACTCCTCTTTACTCGCTCCTCGCCTCCAGACCCCGGCCCCCCTCACTTCACCCCGTGCATCCAGCGCCGCAGCAGCGGCGACAGCAGCAGGAACAGCACGCCCGAGCCGATGCCTAGCCACATCAGCATCGAGAACAGTTCCGCGTAATTGGCCGAGGCCGAGGCCATGTCGATCGCGCCGCCTTCCGGGATATCGACCGAGGCGATCTTGGCGAACTGCGCCGCCAGCACTTCCGAGAACGCGGTGGCGAGCCAGAACGCGCCCATCATCAGCCCGACCACGCGCGCGACCGAGAGCTGGGTCACCGCCGACAGGCCGATCGGCGACAGGCACATCTCGCCGATCTCGAGGATGAAATACGCCGCGACCAGGTACCACACGCTGGCCATCTCGCCGCCGCCCGACACTTCCGCAGCGGCCATCAACGGCAGGAACGACAGCCCGGCGAAGACCAGGCCCAGCGCCATCGTCACCGGCTTGCTCGGGTGCAGGCCGCGTCGCGCCAGCCACGGCCACAGCCAGGAGAACAGCGGCGCCAGCACGACGATGAAGAACGCCCCGAGATAGGTCAGCGAGCCGGCGGTCTGCGGCACCAGCACGACATCGTGCGCGGTCGCCAGCGCCAGGCCGAGCGCGAGCAGGCCGATCAGCAACTTTGCCGTTCCGTCGCGGCCGCGGTCGCTGGCCATCAGTGCGGCGACCATCAACGGCGGGCTCAGCGCCATCGAGAACGCCGACCACGGCAGGGTCGGCGCATAACCGCCGACGGCGAGGCCGAACATGTCCTTGGTCATCAGGCGGTCGTTGAAGGTCACCCAGGAGCCGTAGGTCTGCTCGTACAGGGTGAAGAAGATCAGCACCGCGAAGATCAGCACCACCAGGGCCAGCATCTGCTGGCGTTCGACCGCGCTGCACTGGCGGGCGATGAAGCCGAAGAACCAGACCAGGAACACCAGCAGGGTCGCCAGCATGATCGCCAGCGCGGCGGTGAAGCTGAGGGCGCCGAGGGTCACGGTGATCTTCGAGGCGACCTGGATCGTGCCCCACATCGCCAGCACGCCGAGCGCGGTGCCTAGATAGATCCAGGTTTCGCGCGAGAACGCACCGACTTTTTCGCGCAGGCGCGCCGGGTCGCTCGGTTCGGCATGACCGCGCAGATAGCGCTGGCCCCACAGGAACATCAGCAAACCGGCGACCATGCCGATGCCGGCCGCGCCGAAGCCGTATTTCCAGCCGTAGGTCTCGCCGAGAAAGGCGCAGATCAGCGCCGAGAACAGCGCGCCGACGTTGATGCCGGCATAGAACAGGGTGAAGCCGGAATCGCGGCGCGGGTCGTTCTGCTCGTAGAGCTTGCCGACGATGGTCGAGATGTTCGGCTTGAGAAAGCCGACGCCGCTGATGATCAGGGCCAGCGACAGATAAAACACCTGCAGGGCGGCTTCGTCGCGCACTACGGCGCCATTCACCACCCTCGCGGCGTGGCCCTCGTAGGCCATGCCGAGGTGGCCGAGCACCAGCAGTACGCCGCCGAGCACCACCGCCTTGCGCATGCCGAGGTAGCGGTCGGCGAGCAGGCCGCCGATCACCGGTACCGCGTACACCAGTCCGCCATAGGCGCCGATCAGGTCGTAACCGGCATCGTCGCCGAACAGGTGGTACTTGAGCAGATACAGCAACAGCAGCGCCTTCATCCCGTAGAAGGAGAAGCGCTCCCACATTTCGGTGAAAAAGCAGACGTACAGGCCTTTGGGATGGCCGAGGAAGTCGTTGTTGCGCGCCGCCAGCGACGCCGGGTTCGAAATGCTGCTTGCGGGCACGAGCGGATTCCCTTCGGTCCGGGAGCGGGCCGGGAGGCGGGAGTATAGGGCGGGCCGGCCGGCCGAGGCCCCCGGGGCGGGCGCGAGCGGACTGCGGCGAGGAGACTCGATGCGCGCGATGCCCTGGTCCGGCCCTGCCGCCCAACCGCTCCCGCGAGAGGGGCTTGCTTCGATGCAGTCCGTCCTTCTCCCTTTCCACTTGCGGCGGCCGCAGGCAGTGCAAGGCCGACAGGGCCGGGACGGTCCCAGTCCGCGCCGACCTGCCTGTCCCCAGCCCGGCAAGGTGCTTTCCCTGCGGAACCCGGGAAAATCCCGCCGCCCGCCGCTTTTGCCCAATCCCGCTTTTTGCCGCACTGCACTTTTACAGCGGCCGGCGGCGGATGCGATCATCGGCGGATTGCGTGGCGCCCGGTCCCCGGTGGCCGGCTCCGCACATACGCTGCCGCACTTGAACGATCACCCGCGATGGAGACGCCGATGGCCTCGTCCGCTACGCCCCAATTGACCTTCCGAGCCGTCCTGCTATCCGTCTTCCTGGCGGTGATCCTGGCAGCAGCCAATGCCTACCTGGGCCTGTTCGCCGGCCTGACCATCGCCACCGCGATCCCGGCCGCCGTCATCTCGATGGGCGTGCTGCGCCTGCTCGGCGGCGGCACGATCCTGGAAAACAACATCGTCCAGACCGGCGCCTCGGCCGGTTCCTCGATCGCCGCCGGCGTGATCTTCACGATCCCGGCGCTGGTGATCCTGGGCTACTGGCAGGACTTCCGTTATTCCTGGGTGCTGGCCATCGCCGGCCTCGGCGGCCTGCTCGGCGTCCTGTTCTCGGTGCCGCTGCGCCGTTCGATGATCGTCGAGGACCCGCTGCCGTTCCCGGAAGGCAAGGCCGCAGCCGAAGTGCTCAAGGCCGGCGAGAACCCGGGCCCGGGCCTGAAGATCCTGGCCCTGGCCGGCGGCATCGGTGCGCTGGTCAAGGTCGCCGCCGAGAGCGGCATGCGCCTGATCCCGGACAACGCCATCGTCTCGGGCTGGATGGGCAAGTACCTGGGTTTCATGGGCACCAACCTGTCGCCGGCGCTGCTCGGCGTGGGCTACATCGTCGGCCTCAACGTCGGCATCGTGGTGGTCTCCGGCAGCATCCTGTCGTGGCAGTTCGCCATTCCGATCTACCACATGTTCTTCCTGGGCTCCGACCCGGAGCTGGCCGCGCGCATCGCCGACGGCAGCGCCGAGCAGGTCGGCCGCGCCATCTGGTCGGCCAAGGTCCGCTACCTCGGCGTCGGCACCATGCTGATCGGCGGCGTGTGGACCCTGTTCTCCCTGCGTAAGTCGCTGATGTCGGGCGTCAAGAGCGGCCTGGCTGCGGCGCGCAAGGGCAGCGGCGGCGTGGTCGCCGAGACCGACCGCGATCTGCCGATGAAGTGGATGCTGATCGCCCTGGTCGCGTTCGTGATGCCGCTGCTGCTGCTGTACCAAGCCATCGTCGGCAACTGGTTCGTCAGCGTGCCGATGACCATCATCATGATCGTCGCCGGCTTCCTGTTCGTGTCGGTGTCGGCCTACCTGGCCGGTCTGATCGGCTCGTCCAACAACCCGGTCTCGGGCATCACCATCTCGACCATCCTGTTCGCCTCGGCGGTGCTGGTGCTGATGCTCGGCCGCGACTCGCCGATCGGCGCCGTCGCCGCGATCATGATCGGCGCGGTCGTGTGCTGCGCCGCGGCGGTCGGCGGCGACAACCTGCAGGATCTCAAGGCCGGCTACATCGTCGGCGCAACGCCGTGGAAGCAGCAGCTGATGCTCGGCATCGGCACGTTCTCGTGCGCGCTGATCATGGCGCCGGTGCTGAACCTGCTCGCCGCGGCCTACGGCATCGGCGCGCCGACCCCGGAGCATCCCAACTCGCTGGCGGCGCCGCAGGCGACCTTGATGGCCTCGGTCGCCAAGGGCATGTTCGGCGGCGAACTGCCGTGGACGATGATCGGCATCGGCGCCGCCATCGGCGCGGTCATCATCGCCTTCGACGAATGGCTGAAGTCGCGCAAGGCCAAGTTCCGCGTGCCGGTGCTGGCCGCGGCGATCGGCATCTACCTGCCGCTGGAACTGATGGTGCCGATCTTCCTCGGCGGCCTGCTCTCGCACATCGTCGGCCGTCGCCGCGGCCTGACCGCGAACAGCGACGAAGCCGAGGTCGACCGCGTGCACCGTCCGGGCACTTTGTTCGCCGCCGGCCTGATCACCGGCGAGGCGCTGATGGGCATCGCGATCGCATTCCCCATCGTGATCAGCAAGCGCGCCGACGTGCTGGCCCTGCCGGAACGCTTCCATTTCGGCGCCGGCATCGGCCTGCTGGTGCTGGCGGTGGTGGTGTGGCTGTTCTACCGCAGCAGCCGCAACGCACCGGTCCCGCAAGCCTGAGCCACGCCATGGCCCGGCGCGACGCCGGGCCATGGCGTTTTGAACCCCGTCCGATCCATTCCGCCGATCGGCGCGCCTGCGCTCGAACGGCCGCTACGACAACACCAGAGGTTCCGCCATGACGCCACGCCACGCCCTCCTGCCGATGGCCCTGCTGTTGGCCTGCGCATCCGCGCCGGCTTTCTCGCTCACGCCGCCGCTGCCGCGCGGCCTGGAAGCCCGCGACCTGGCGACGATGGACCGGGTGTCCTCGCCGACCCTGTCGAGCGACGGCCGTCTGCTGGTGTTCGCCCAGCGCAGCGTCGACTTCGCCGCCAACAAGTCCTCGACCTCGCTGTGGGTCGAAGACCTGTTCGCGCGCGACGCGGCGCCGCCGAAGCGGCTGACCCCGGAAGGCTGGAACGTCAACTCGCCGTCGTTCTCGCCGGACGGCAAGCTGGTGTATTTCCTGAGCGCCAAGAACGGCAGCAGCCAGTTGTATGCGATCGACTCGGCCGGCCGCGGCGCCCCCCGGCAACTGACCGCATTCGACGGCGACGTCGGCGGTTACCAGGTTTCGCCCGACGGCAAGCGCGTGGCCTTCAACGCCGAAACCTATGCCGAGTGCGCGGCCGATCTGGCCTGCACCAAGAAGAAGCTCGACGCGGCCGAGAAGAACAAGGCCAGCGGCATGGTCTTCGACCGCATGTTCATCCGTCACTGGGACGCCTGGAACGACGGCCGCCTCAACCGCCTGTTCGTGGCCGAGCTGCCGGCGGCCGGCAAGACCGTCGCCACCGCCAAGCTGGTCGGCGCCGACGTGATCGGCGACGTGCCCTCGCGTCCGTTCGGCGACAGCAGCGAATACACCTGGTCGCCCGACGGCGAGTCGCTGGTGTTCAGCGCGCGCAAGGCCGACGCCAAGGAGCCCTGGTCGACCAATTTCGATCTTTACCTCGCCGCCGCCGACGGCAGCGGCGCGGCCAGGAACCTGACCGCGTCGAATCCGGCCTGGGACACCGGCGCGGTGTTCGCCGCCGACGGCAAGACCCTGTACTACCGGGCGATGAAGCGACCGGGCTTCGAAGCCGACCGCTTCGGCTTGTTCGCGCTCGACCTGGCCAGCGGCAAGGCCCGCGAGATCGCGCCGGACTGGGACCGCTCGGCCGAGAACATCGTGCTGTCGGCCGACGGCAAGACCATCTATACCCTGGCCCAGGATGTCGGCCAGTTGCCCTTGTTCGGTGTCGACATCGCCAGCGGCAAGGCGACCCGCTTGATCGGCGACGGCAGCCTCGGTTCGCCGCAGCTCGCCGGCAAGACCTTCGCCTTCACCCGCAACAGCCTCAAGAGCGGCGATCAGATCTTCGTCGGCGGCCTCGATGGCGCGCCGCAGCGCGCGATCACCCCGAGCGCCAGCGAACGCCTGCCGGGCGTGCGGTTCGGCGAATACGAACAATTCGACTTCAAGGGCTGGAACGGCGACACCGTGCACGGCTACGTGGTCAAGCCCTGGAACTACCAGGAAGGCCAGAAGTATCCGGTCGCGTTCCTGATCCACGGCGGCCCGCAAGGCAGCTTCGGCGACGGCTGGAGCTATCGCTGGAACCCGCAGACTTACGCGGGCCAGGGCTATGCGGTGGTGATGATCGATTTCCACGGCTCGACCGGTTACGGCCAGGCCTTCACCGACGCGATCAGCGAGCATTGGGGCGACCGCCCGCTCGAGGACCTGCAGAAGGGTTGGGCGGCGGCGCAGAAGAAGTACGGCTTCCTCAACGGCGACAAGGCCTGTGCGCTCGGCGCCTCGTACGGCGGCTTCATGGTCAACTGGATCGCCGGCAACTGGCAGCAGCCGTGGAAGTGCCTCGTCAGCCATGACGGCGTGTTCGACCAGCGCATGATGGGTTACGCCACCGAAGAGCTGTGGTTCACCGAATGGGAGCAGGGCGGCACTCCCTATGACGTGCCGAAGAACTACGAGAAGTTCAACCCGGTCAACCACGTGAAGGACTGGAAGGTGCCGATGCTGGTGATCCACGGCCAGCTCGACTACCGCATCCCGGTCGAGCAGGGCATCGGCGTGTTCACCGCGCTGCAGCGCCAGGGCATCGAGTCGAAGTTCCTGTATTTCCCGAACGAGAACCACTGGGTGCTGAAGCCGCAGAACAGCGTGCAGTGGCACGACACCGTCAACGGCTGGCTGAAGCAGCACATCGGCGAATGAACCCCAAGCGCGGCGGTCTGCAGGCCGCCGCGCGCTGCCAGTGCACACGGATCGGCCTCCGCTTTTGAGAGGCGCGCTGTCGCCCTTTCCTGCAGCGAAGGCAAATCTCGCGCGCGCCTATTCAGCGCCAGACTCCGTGCATCGCAGCGGCAGACCTTTGTCGAAGGGAGTGCTGTTCTGCGGACCGATCCGTTGAAGTCTGCCGATACTGGCTCAGTAAGAGGTCCTGCCGGTATCGGCTCGGTGACCAGCCACGAGCAACCGCCGTTCCGCCGGTGTTGTTCGCCCTTTGAAAGGGGGCTGGGGGGTGCCTTTCCGACAGCCAAGCAGATCTCCAGTGCGGAGTCCCTCCGTAAGCGCTTCGTGCTCCCCACAACGCAAGCCGACCACGGACGCAGCCATCCGAAACCGGGCCCCGCACTACCGGCCCTTGTCCGCCCCGGACATCCGAAGTAAAACACAGACGCATCAGCGCTCATCTCCTGGGGAACACCGGCATGCCAGAAACCGCCCGTACGGCGCTCATCAGCAACGACATCGTCGTCCTCGGCCTGATCGCGGCGACGCTTGGGCTGGTGTTCTGGACCTCATCGCGCGAAACCGGGCTGTGGAAGAAGTTCTACACCTACGTGCCGGCCTTGCTGCTGTGCTACTTCATCCCCGGGATCTACAACACCATCGGCCTGGTCGATGGCGCGAACACCAAGCTCTATAACCCGGTCGCCAGCCGCGTGCTGTTGCCTGCGGCCTTGGTGCTGCTGACGTTGACCATCGACCTCAAGGGCGTCTTGAAGCTCGGTCCTAAACTGTTGGTGATGTACGCGGTCTCGTCGCTCAGCGTGATGACCGGCGCGATCGCCGCCTTCGTGCTGATGCGTGCGGTGCACCCGGAAACCGTGGCCGGCGACACCTGGGGCGGCATGGCCGCGCTGGCCGGCAGCTGGATCGGCGGCGGCGCCAACATGCTGGCGATGAAGGAGATCTTCCAGGTCGACGCGACCACCTTCGGCCAATTCGCGGTGGTCGACGTCGGCGTGGGCTACGTCTGGATGGCGGTGCTGATCTTCCTCGCCAGCCGCGCCCAGGCCATCGATGCCCGCAGCGGCGCCGACACCCGCGGCATCGAGGAACTCAAGCAGCGCATCGAACACTTCCAGGCCCAGCACCAACGCGTCGCCAGCCTGAGCGACCTGGCGATGATCGTCGGCATCGCCTTCGGCGTGGTCGGGCTCGCGCACGCCATCGCCACACCGCTGTCGGGCTGGTTCGCCGCCAACGTGTCCTGGGCCAAGACGGTCAGCCTGCACGAGCCCTTCTTCTGGGTGGTGGCGATTTCGACCTTCGCCGGCCTGGCCTTGAGCTTCACCCGCGCGCGCACGCTCGAAGGCGCCGGCGCCTCGAAGATCGGCAGCTTGCTGCTGTACTTCCTGATCGCCTGCATCGGCCTGCAGATGGACATCCTGGCGCTGCTCGACCGGCCCTGGCTGTTCGCCCTGGGTCTGATCTGGATCTCGATCCATATCGCCCTGCTGTGGACGGTGGGGCGCCTGCTGCGCGTGCCGTTCTTCTATTTCGCGATCGGCTCGCAAAGCAACATCGGCGGCCCGGCGTCGGCGCCGGTCGTCGCCTCGGCCTTCCATCCCTCGCTGGCGCCGGTCGGCGCCCTGCTGGGCACCCTGGGCTACGCGACCGGTACCGGATTGGCCTACATCGTCGGCGTGACCCTGCGATCCCTGGCGGGTGCGACGCCGGCCTGAGGCGAGGGGCCGCAATGCCGGCGATATTTTGCCGTTGGCGTTGGCGTTGGCGTTGCTGTTGTTGCTGTGGCTCTGGCTGTGGCTGTGCGTAGCTTCGCGCTAGCGAAGGCAATCGAAGACCCGGAGGGCGGCGCGCAAGGATGCGCGCCGTTTTTCATCGGGACAGGGATGTCCCGTATGAAAAATCACCGCGTATGCGACGATCGCGCGGGCCCTTGATTCAAAATAAAGCACTTTTCTTTGGTTGCCTTTCTTTTGTTGTTTTAGACAAAAGAAAGTAACCCGCCGCTTTAGTGGCGGAAGCTTTGGGTTTGATCTTGATCTGCATTTTTCGGATTGAGGCGCCGCGAGGCCGTCGCCGCGATGTCGCGGCTTGCGCCGCTCCTACCACGGCGAAAGCGCGCCGCTTTGATGAATGGCATCGGCGTTGTTGTTTCCGCGCGTCGCGCGGTCGCGGCTCATGCCGCTCCTACAGGGGAAGGTGAGCGCCGCGCTCCTGTTCAGCATTGCAGCTTTCGCTTTCGCTGTGCGCCGCCTCGCACTCGCGAAGGCCGAAGAAGATCCAAAGGGCGGCCCGCAGGGATGCGGGCCGTTTTTCATCGGGACAGGGATGTCCCGTATGAAAAATCACCGCATATGCGACGATCGCGCGGGCCCTTGATTCAAAATAAAGCACTTTTCTTTGGTTACCTTTCTTTTGTTGTTTTAGACAAAAGAAAGTAACCCGCCGCTTTAGTGGCGGAAGCTTTGCACTTGATCTTGATCTTGATCTTGATCTGATTCAGATCAAATCCGAATCTCCTTGAGCCGCGCGCCGCAAGTCCGCCGCAGCGATGCCGCGGCTTGCGCCGCTCCTACCCTGGCGAAAGCACGCCGCCTCGCCGAGCGACAATGGCTTCGTTATCGCTGCGCGTCCCGTGTCGCGACTCACGTCGCTCCTACAGGGATAGGCCCAACCGTTCTACGGGGCAGCTTCTGACCGACAAGGCGACGGCCAAGCCATTCCCGAAGGCGTACGGCGCCAACCGGCGAGCCACCAATAAAAAGGCGGCCCGAAGGCGGCCTTTCGTCCCGACGGACCCGAATCAACAACACCCGAACCGCCCACCCCCGTATCGCGCCTGCTGGCGCTCGCGGAAGAAGGTCGCGTAGTCGGGAATCGGCCGCTCGGGGTGTTTCTCCATCAGATGGCGGACGTAGTTGTCGTAGTCCGGTACCCCGCAGCAAAGCCGCGCGGTCTGCACCAGGCGATGCCAGGTGCGCTTGTAGAGCTGGTACTGGCTGGCGGGTACGAGCGCGGTGCCCATCACACGTTCGCCATTTCGTGCGGCTTCAAGGCCACGTATGGGGATTCGCGGTCGCTGCGCTCGGGATTGGCGCGGGCCTTGGCGATCGCGCGCACCGAGTACACCAGCACGCTGAACACCACGAACAGGAACAAGCCGGTCAGCACCGTGTTGACGTAGCTGTTGAGCATGATTTGCTGCATCTGCTCGATGCTCTTCGCCGGTGCGACCACTTCGCCCTTGGCGATCGCGGCCTGGTACTTGTGCGCCTGGGCGAGGAAGCCGACTGCGGGGTTGTCGCTGAAGATCTTGATCAGGCCGGCCGCGCTGGTGCAGATCAGCAGCCACAGGGTCGGCACGATCGTCACCCAGGCGTAGCGGTCGCGCTTCATCTTGAACAGGACCACCGTGCACAGCATCAGCGCGATGCCGGCGAGCATCTGGTTGGCGATGCCGAACAGCGGCCATAAGGTGTTGATGCCGCCGAGCGGGTCGACAACCCCCTGGTAGAGGAAGTAGCCCCACAAGGCGACGCAGCCGCCGGTCGCGAGCAGGTTCGGGCCCCAGGCCTCGGTGCGGCGCAGCGCGGGCACGAAGCTGCCGAGCAGGTCCTGCAGCATGAAGCGCCCGGCGCGAGTGCCGGCATCGACCGCGGTGAGGATGAACAAGGCCTCGAACAGGATTGCGAAGTGATACCAGAACGCCATCGTGTTCTCGCCCGGCAACACGTTGTGCAGGATCTGGGCGATGCCGACCGCGAGCGTCGGCGCGCCGCCCGCGCGGGCGAGGATGCTGTTCTCGCCGATGTCTTTCGCAGTGGTCTGCAGCATCTCCGGGGAGACCGAGAAGCCCCAGCTCGAAATCGTCGCCGACACCGCGTGCACGTCGCTGCCGACCAGGGCGGCGGGGCTGTTCATCGCGAAGTAAACGCCCGGCTCGATCACCGAAGCGGCGACCAGGGCCATGATCGCGACGAAGGATTCCATCAGCATGCCGCCGTAGCCGATGTAGCGCATATGCGATTCATTGGCGAGCAGCTTGGGCGTGGTGCCCGAGGAGATCAGCGCGTGGAAGCCCGACACCGCGCCGCAGGCGATGGTGATGAACAGGAACGGGAACAACCCGCCTTTCCAGACCGGGCCGGTGCCGTCGGTGAACTGGGTCAGCGCCGGCATGCGCAGGTCGGGCATGACGATGACGATGCCGATCGCCAGCGCGATGATGGTGCCGATCTTGAGGAAGGTGGACAGATAGTCGCGCGGCGCCAGCACCAGCCACACCGGCAACACCGCGGCGACGAAACCGTAGCCGATCAGCATCCAGGTGATCTGGGTGCCGGTGAAGGTGAAGGCCGGGCCCCACACCGGGTCGGCGGCGACCTTGCCGCCGTACCAGATCGCCGCGAGCAGCAGGATCAGGCCGACCACGGAGATTTCGCCGATCTTGCCCGGGCGGATGTAACGCATGTACAAGCCCATCATCACCGCGATCGGAAGGGTCGCGATGACCGTGAACATGCCCCAGGGGCTTTCGGCGAGCGCCTTGACCACGATCATCGCCAGCACCGCGAGGATGATGATCATGATCAGGAAGGCGCCGAACAGGGCGATGGTGCCGGGGATGCGGCCCATCTCCTCGCGTACGAGGTCGCCGAGCGAACGGCCGTTGCGGCGGCTGGAAACGAACAGGACCATGAAGTCCTGGACCGCACCGGCCAGTACCACGCCGACGATCAGCCACAGCAGGCCGGGCAGATAGCCCATCTGTGCGGCGAGCACCGGGCCGACCAGCGGGCCGGCGCCGGCGATGGCGGCGAAGTGGTGGCCGAACAGCACGTGTTTGTTGGTCGGGACGTAGTCGAGCCCGTCGTTGTGGATGACCGCGGGCGTGGCCCGGGTCGGGTCGAGCCGCATCACCTTTTCGGCGATGAACAGGGAGTAGTAGCGATATGCGACGAGGTAGATCGATACCGCCGCGACCACGATCCACAACGCGTTGATGTGTTCGCCGCGCCGCAGCGCGATCGTGCCGAGGCAGAACGCCCCTAAAACCGCGAGGGCCGCCCAGCCCAGTTTGCCGAAACCACCTTTCATGACGACCCTCCCAGATTGAACTCAGGCAGCGTCGCCCCTGGGTCCGCGCGGGTCAATGCGCAGTGCCGCAATAGCGGCTGATACTTTGGTCTTAGGAGCGCAGACCGGATTGCCGAGGGACGCGGTTCGGGGCGTTCGGCTAGCGCCGGCGTGGAGGCGCGAGTTCGGCGATCTTGGTGCGGCGTGAAGCAAATCTCCCGGCGCAGCCGGTGTAGTCAGACCTCCGGGTGGCGCAGGCGCCGGCCCCTTCGTCGAAGGGGCGAGTTGTCGATGGTCGGTTGTCGATGACCGGCGCGGTGAGCCGCTTGATGCGCGACCGCCTCTGTCGGTGTCGACCCGATATCGATGCCGTGTTCGCCAGAGCCGACATAGCTCGACGCCGTGGCCTTTGCTGTTCCCCCTTTGACAAAGGCGGGCAGGGGGATTTGCTCTTGTCGCCCCTACAACCACTTCGCCCGCTTGAAGCCGATGTACAGCACCACGCAGATCGCGATGACCGAGCCGATCAGGATCGCGTAGCTCCATTGGCCCGGCAATTCGGGCATGTGCACGAAGTTCATGCCGTACCAGCTCGCGATCAGGGTCGGGGCGGCGAGCAGGGCGGCCCAGGCGCCGAGGCGTTTGACTACTTCGCCCTGGCGCACGGTCACCAGGGAGAGATTGACGCTGACTGCGGCGGTCAGCATTTCGCGCAAGGTGTCGGTGGTTTCGTTGATGCGCACGGCATGGTCGAGCACGTCGCGGAAGTACAGCTGGATCTCTTCGTCGATCAGGCCGCCGCGCGAGCGCGCGAGCTGGCCGAGGATGTCCTGCAAGGGCGAAACCGCCATGCGCAGGCGGGTCAGTTCGCGCTTGAGGTCGTACAGTTCCTGCACGGTTTCCTTGCGGAAATCCTCGGCGAAGATGTCCTTCTCGAGCTCGTTGAGCTCCTGAGTGAAGCCTTCGACGATCGGCATGAAGTTATCGACCACGCTGTCGAACACCGCGTACAGCGCCGCGCCGGGGCCGTGTTCCAGCAGGTCCGGTTCGCGCTCGATGCGGGCGCGCGCGCCCTTGTAGCTGATCGAGGCGCCGTGGCGCACCGTTACCAGGTAACGCGGGCCGACGAACATGTGCGTCTCGCCGAAGCGGATGCGGTTGTCAATCTTCTGCGCGGTGTGGATGGCGATGAACAGCGAGTTGCCGTAGGACTCGATCTTCGGCCGCTGATGCGCGTTATGGGCGTCCTCGACGGCGAGGTCGTGAAGGCAGAACTCTTCCTGCAGCTTGTCGAGGATGCCTTCGTCGGGCTCGTACAGACCGACCCAGACGAAGCTGCCGTCGTCGACGGCGAGCACGTCGCTGATCGCATCCAGGCCGATGTCGCGGCGGGTGCCGTCGCGGCTGTAGGCCGCGCAGTTGATGACGCATTGGGGCAGGGGGGAATCGCTCATGGCCCGAATCCTGCCCGCGCGCGACCGCTGCGGCAAGCCGTCATGCCAGGCGCAGTCGGGCGGCTTTGCGGAAGCCGGCCCACAGCCCGGCCTGGATCGGCAGCCACAGCGCGATCCAGTGCGCGTTGCGCTGCGGATACACCGGCAACCAGTACAGGAACAAGGCCGCCAGCGCGCACAGCGCGACCAGGCCGGTCAGCCAGACGAACACCGGGCCGGTTTCGCGGCCGCGCAGCGCGCGCCAGCCGCCCAGCCACAACAGCAGGCACAGCGGGTTGAACAGCAGCAGGTTGCGGTTGGCCCAGATGTAATTGTGGCCGGTGCCGACCCAGGCGTAGAGCAGGACCGCGCCGACCAGGCCCAGCACCGCCCACAGCGGCAGCGCAGCGACCGCGAGCACGCGCGGGCTGCGATCGCCGATCCATGCCAGTGCCGCGGCGATCGCCACGCCGGCCAGCGCCCAGGGCCACCACGGCAGCGGCCGGTCCTTGGGCTCGGGCGAGATCTTGTGCGGCAACAACGGCCGTTCTTCCTGGACCAGCGGCTGGCCCTGCGGGTTCTTGACCTCGCGCAAGGCCGCCGCGAGCCGGCTCGGAACATAGGACTCGGCCCAAACCGGCACCGGCTTGTCGGTTTCCGGGCCCATCATCACGTCGAGCAACAGCCACATCCACGGTTCCGGCGCCGACAGGCGCAGCGCCTCGCTGCGGAAGCTGCTGCCGTGCGACCGGCCTTCGGTCTGGCGGCGCAGTTCGCCGCCGAGCACCTTGTCGATGGCGTCGCGCACGCGCGTGGCGCAGTTGTCGTCGAAGTACTGGTAACGGTAGTAGGCGTTCTCGGGCAGGGCATTGACGCGCAGCGCCTCGGCCAGCTCGCGCGCCTGCTTCGGAGTCAGGTTCAGCCACTGCACCGACACGCCGCGGCCTTCCTGCGCGTACTGCGCCATGTCGTCGTCGAACGGCAGGGCCAACAGGCGATAACGCATGTCGTTGCGGATGAAGCGCGGGACGAAATCCGACTCGGTCGGGTCGAAGTAGCCGAAGTTGTACGAAATCGCGCGGCCGCTGGCCGGGTCGAGCACGACCAGGGCATCGTGGCCGAAACGCGACCAGAACTCCTCGCCGGGCTGCATCGTGACCATGCCGACGCGCGGCGTGGCGGTACGGGTTTCGGGCGCGTCGGCGGGCGTCGAGGCGGGCGCCGGCGTGCCGGTCGGTGCGGCGAAGGCGAGGTTGTGCAGCAGGATCAGGACGGCGAAGGCGGACGACCGGACGAATCGGAGAGTGGAGGTCACAGGCGACAAGATCCGGCGTGGCGAATGGCCGCCATTGTAAACAGCCAGGCCTGCGGGTTCTCGCCGGGTTCTCGCGGGAGTATCGAGCCATGCCCAATCGCGGCCGCAGACCGGTACCGGGCCGAGGGGGCAGCGCCTATCTATCGTCGTTCCCGCGAAGGCGGGAACCCAGAGATCACCGGGAAAGGCTCTGCAGCCTGGATCTCCGCTCCGCCGGCCGCGCCTGCCGGCCGCGGTGCCGGAGGCGCAGCGGATCGGGATCGTGGTGGACCGGGACGGGACCGTGGCGGCGCGCGCAGCTCGCCCCGAAGAACTGGGGGCGTGGCACACAGGCTCGTGGCGTGCCCGCTCAGCCGATTACAGGCTGCCGAGCACGCCGACGTGGAAGGCGTGTACGCGCCGCGCATCGGCGCTGGCCACCCGGAACACGAAGCGGTCGAGGGTCAGTTCCTCGCCGGCCTCGGGCAGGTGCCCGATCGCCGCGGTGACCAGGCCGCCGATGGTGTCGTACTCGTCGTCGTCGAAATCGGCGCCGAAGCGCTCGTTGAAATCGTCGATCGGGGTGAGGGCATCGACCACGTACTGGCCGTCCGCCTGGGCCGCGATCAACGCGTTCGGGTCTTCGGCATCGTCGTGCTCGTCGTCGATCTCGCCGACGATCTGCTCCAGCACGTCCTCGATGGTCAGCAGGCCGGCGACGCCGCCGTGCTCGTCGATCACGATGGCCATGTGGTTGCGCGACTGGCGGAACTCGCGCAGCAGCACGTCCAGGCGCTTGGACTCGGGAATCAACACCGCCGGGCGCAGCAGTTCGTGGATCGTGCCGGGGCCGTTGTCGGCGACGACGCCGCGCAACAGGTCCTTTGCCAGCAGGATGCCGAGGATCTCGTCCTTGTCCTCGCCGTGCACCGGGAAGCGCGAATGGCCGGACTCGACCACCATCTTCATCAGGTCGAGGAACTTCGCCTCGGCCGGCAGCGCGATCATCTGCGAGCGCGGGATCATCACGTCGCCGACGGTGAGGTCGGAGACCGCGATGGCGCCCTCCATCATGCGTAGGGTGTCGGCGGCGATCAGGCCGTCGGATTGCGCATCGCGCAGCAACTCGACCAGATCTTCGCGGGAACTGGGTTCGCCCGACAGCGCGGAACTGATGCGGTCGAGCCAGGAACGCCGTTTCTCGGGGATTTCCGGCGCGTGGGTGCTACTACTGTCGTCCTCGGACATTGAACTCTTGAACTGTGGCCCTCGGGGGGAGGGCTGTGGCGCAAGTCTAACCCGGAAGGTCGGCACGGGGCGGTCAAGGCGGGTTTCGGCCCCCTGGAGCGGGTCGCCGGTCGCGCTTTGCAAGCTTCCTGCAACAGGCCGAAGGCCGCTGCGAGCGCTCGCGCGGCCGGCCGCCGTCCGGCCCGAACAGCGCCTCGCCGACTGGCCCAGGCGTCAACCGTCGCGGCAACGGCGGATCTGATCGGTGGACGCCTGGCCCAGGTGGAAGCGGCCGGCGTTCGACAGCACGACCGTGCCGGCGGGGTCGGCATGCGCCGAGCACAGGGTGAAGGTCAGGTTGGTGCCGGCGATGTCGCCGTCGGGCTGGAACACGATGCGGGTGCGGCCCAGGGTGCTGTGCAGGCGGATGTCGCCGCCGAGTGCCGACCGGCGCTGGACCAGGGTGTCGCGGGCGCTGAACCTGCGGTCGCCGTCGACATCGGCGAACACCAGCCAACCGCGGCTCCAGTCGGGGCTGCCGCTGCAACCGCCCTGGGCCGGCGCCGGGCACATCACGGTGGCGCTGCCGGCCGCCACCGCGAGGCGGTTGGCGACCAGGAAACTGTCGACCAGGGCCATGCGGGTGTGGCCGATGCGCACCCGCGCCACCGCGTTGAACAAGGCCGGCATCGCCACGCCGATCAACAAGAACACGATGGCCAGGGCGGCCACTACTTCCAGCAACGAGATTCCTTTCATCCGACGCATACCAGGCTCCTTCCTGCGATGGGTGCAGTCTGGGCTGGGGCGCGGGGGCGGGGCATAGGAAATGCGCCCACCTCGCCGTGGGAATTCGTCGATGGGCGAGTCAGGGAGCGACCGGCCAGACAGGACGCGGATCGGGCGAATCGGCAGGCCGAGCGCGAGGCCGAGCGGGCCTCCGCGGCCTTGCGCGGCGCCGACTCGCGCGGATGCGATGTCGCCGGCGCTTTGTCGGAATCCGCCGACAGCGGCCTAAGGACTATGGCGATACGGACGCAGCGCTAAGCCCGAGGCCGCATCGAGGCCCCGGCGCCGGGCAGCCCGCCGCCTCAATCTTCGATATAGGGGTCGGCGATGCCGAGGCTGGCGAGGATTTCGCGTTCGAGTTGTTCCATGCACTCGGCTTCGCGTTCGTCTTCGTGATCCCAGCCCAGCAAGTGCAGGGTGCCGTGCACGGTCAGGTGGGCGTAGTGATCGTTGAGCGCCTTTTTCTGTTCGCGGGCCTCGCGCGCGACCACCGGTGCGCAGATCACCAGGTCGCCGAGCAGCGGCAGGCGCACGCCTTCGGGCAGGCCCTCGGGCATGTCGGCCGGGAAACTGAGCACGTTGGTGGCGTAGTCGCGGCCGCGGTAATGGCGGTTGAGCGAGCGGCCTTCCTTGTTGTCGACCACCCGGATCGCCAGGTCGGCCTCGCGGATGCGTCCTTCCAGCGCCGCGGCGACCCACTTACGGAAGCTGTTCGCCGCCGGCAGGCCCTTGCGCGGCACGCCGTAGTTGATCGAGACATCGAGACGGATCGGACCTTTGGTCATCGCGGCGGTTCACTGTTCGGCGGTTCGTGGTGTGCGGCCTGCGCTTCGCGGTGCCGGTCGATACGGCAGGGCGAAGCGCCGCCCTGCGATAGCGCGATCCTGCGACCGCAGACGCGCGGCCTCAGACGCCCGGGCCGGTCTGCGCGTCCTTGGCGTCGCGCGCCTCGTACGCGCTGACGATGCGCGAGACCAGGGGGTGGCGGACCACGTCCTTGGCTTCGAAGAAGGTGAAGCTGATGCCGTTGACGTTGCGCAACACGTCGAGCGCGTCGCGCAGCCCCGACTTCTGGTGCTTGGGCAGATCGATCTGGGTCAGGTCGCCGGTGACCACCGCGGTGCTGCCGTAGCCGATGCGGGTCAGGAACATCTTCATCTGTTCGATGGTGGTGTTCTGGGCCTCGTCGAGGATCACATAGGCGTCGTTGAGGGTGCGGCCGCGCATATACGCCAGCGGCGCGATTTCGATCACGTTGCGTTCCAGCAGCTTGACCACTTTTTCGACGCCGAGCATTTCGTACAAGGCGTCGTACAGCGGGCGCAGATAGGGATCGACCTTCTGGGTGAGATCGCCGGGCAGGAAGCCGAGCTTTTCGCCGGCCTCGACCGCCGGGCGCACCAGGATCAGGCGCTGCACCCGCGTCTCGTTGAGCGCCTCGACCGCGCTGGCGACGGCGAGAAAAGTCTTGCCGGTGCCGGCCGGGCCGATGCCGAAGTTGATGTCGTGGGTGGCGATCGCGTGCAGGTACTTGGCCTGGTTGGCGCCGCGGCCGCGGATGGTGCCGCGCTTGACCCGGATCGCGACTTCCTGCGGCTCGATGTCGTCGGCGACGACCTGATCGGCGCCGGTCTCGGTCAGGGCCAGATGAATCGCGGCCTCGTCGAGGGTCTCCTCGGCGGAGTCCTTCCACAGCGAGCGCAGCAATCGTTCGGTCTGGCCGACTGCGGCGGCCGGTCCGTCGATGCGGAACACGTTGCCGCGGTTGGCGATCTCGACGCCCAAGCGCAGTTCGATCATGCGCAGATGGCCGTTGAACGGCCCACTCAGGTTCGCCAGGCGTTCGCTGTCGATCGGGTCGAGGGTGAATTCGGAAACGGTGCGTGCGGACATAAAGGGAAGCGTAGACGGTTCGCGTGACGACGACGCGTGAAGGCCTTACAGCTTGCGCCTGTCGGGGCGTTTTCGCAAAGCCGCGGGGCGTCGGAGGGCGGCGAGGATGAACGCCGGCGCTGCGGCGGCAGCCTTGCGTGGCGGCGAGTGGTATGACGTCGCCGCCGCGTGCACTTGCTGGCGTCGATTTCAGCGTGCGCGCTGGTTGATGCTCGCTCGCCCGGCCTGATCGGCCGATCGGCTTGATCGGTTTGATCGGCTGTCCGGCGTGTCCGGCCGTGCCGGTCAATCGCGAGGCAGGCTGCCTTCGCGCCACGCCCGCCAGACCCGCAGCGCGCCCATCGCGGTCAGCAGGATCGAACCTATCAACCACAACAGGGTGATCGCATCGGGCTCGAACACACCGCTGCGGTAGGCGCGCATCAGCGAGCGCACCAGGCCGAGCACGCCTAGGCCGAGGAACCAGAATCCGACCGCGCCGCGCGAGATCAGGCCGGGCTTGGGTTGGGGCTCGGGCATGGCGCGTCCTCGATGGCTCGGGAAAGAAGCGGTGCGGAACTACAGCGGTTGCAGCGCAGGCGCACTGCCAGGGCGCCACAGGGGAACCCGGGCGAGCAAGAGACCGATGGCCGCGGTGACCAGGCCGCCGGCGATGTCCCAGGCGTAGTGCTGGCCGGTGCTGATGACGCTCGGCGCGAGTGCGATCAACACGAGCCAGATCCACGGCCGCGCCCGCGGGTACTGCAGGCCGGCGCCGACCGCGACCACCGCCGGAATGGTGATGTGCCCGGACGGGAAACAGTTGTTGACGTCGTCCAGCGCGTACAGGCAATGCCAGGCGAATGCGGTGAAGGGGTCCATCCCGTCCGGCAGGCCCGCACGCAGCATTCGGGTCGGCCAGGCCAGCCAGATCGCCGCGTTGAGCGACATCGCGATCGCATACGCGCGCAGGGTCGCGAACAGCAGGCCGCGTTCGCGGATGGACAGCAACAACGCCGGGCCGGTGAACAGCAGCAGCCAGTACGGCCAGATGGTCCAGGCCTGCCAGCCGATCCAGTCGTCGACGAAGGTCAGCGGCAACAGCCGCGGCTCGCGCAACGGATAGGTGTTGATGGCGAGGTAGAACACGGTGGCGATGGTCATGGTCGCCAGGACCATGGCGACGCGCCGGCGCAAGGGCACTTCGGTCGAAGCCATGGCGGTCGTAACGGTGGAAGCGGCAGTCATGCGGACGGGGTCATCGGTGTGAAGGCTCGCGCGAAGCCATCGCTGGGCTCGCGGCGGGCGGGCATGGGCGGTGGGCCGTCCATGTGGGGTCGCTGCGCAGGATCGTCGATCCGGGGTGCGGATGGCCAGTGGCCGTGGCTCGCGGCGTCGTGCTCGCCGGCTGGGGCGGGCCAACGGTCGTGTCGGAGTGTCCGGGCCAGGGCTCATACTGGAGCATGGAGGCGTGGCCACGATACGATCGGATGCTATGACGAGGCAAGAAGACGCAACGCGACCGCTGTGCGCGTGGACGGTCCGCATGGACGCGGGCGCATGACGACGCATCGCATCGTGGTGACCGGTGCGACCGGTTTCGTCGGCGGCGCGCTTGCCCGCCATCTGGCGGCAACGCGTCCCTGGACCCGGATCGCCGGCCTCGGCCGCGACCCGGCTCGCGGCCGCGCGCTGCAGGCGCAGGGCATCGAATTCGTCGCCATCGACCTGACCGACGAGGCGGCGGTGCATCGCGCCTTGCGCGGCGCCGACATCGTCGTGCACGCGGCGGCCTTGTCGAGCCCCTGGGGACGCCGCGCCGATTTCGTCGCCGCCAACATCGACGCCACCGACCACGTCGTCTCCGCCTGCATCGCACGCCAGGTGCGAAGGCTGGTGCATATCTCCACTCCCGGCATCTATCACGATGGCCGTCCGCATCTGGGCATCCGCGAAGACCACCCCTTGCCGACGCAGCCGGTCAACGACTACGCCGCGACCAAGCTGATCGCCGAGCGGCGGGTATTCGCGCGTTGCGCGGCCGGCGGCGTGTCCGCGCTGGCCTTGCGGCCGCGGGCGATCTTCGGTCCCGGCGACACTGCGATCCTGCCGCGCCTGGCGCAGGCGCTGCGCAGCGGCCGGTTGCGCCGGCTCGGCCACGACGATTGCCGGGTCGACCTGAGTTATATCGACAACGTCGTCGATGCGATCGTGCTGGCGATCGACGCCTCCTGGCGCTTGAGCGGCCGCGTTTACAACATCAGCAACGGCGAACCGGTCGCGATCTGGAGCGTCGTCGACCGGCTCGCCGACGCCTTGTCGTTGCCGCGCCCCAACCGGCGCCTGTCCAAGCCGCTGGCGCTGGCCCTCGCGGGCGGAGTCGAGGCCTGGTATCGCCGGTTCAGCCCCGATCGCGAGCCCCCTTTGCTGCGTTACGGCATCGAATTGCTCAGCGTCGACATGACCCTCGATATCGGCCGTGCCCGCAGCGAACTGGGTTATAGGCCGCGGGTGACGATGGAGGACGCGTTGGCGAAAACCCTCGGCGTCCTCGCGCGTGCGCAGGCGCGAGCGTGAGCGGCGAAGTCGCGCTGACCCTCGGCGTATCCGGGCACAGCTGCGCCGATCCGCGTCATCTCGGTTTCGAGGCCGGCGCGGCGATGAGCTTCCCGGCCGGCTGGGCCCTGATCGAACATCCGGTGCAGGGCGCGGTCCTGTTCGACTGCGGCTACGGGCCGCAGGCGCGCCAGGCGATGCGGCGCGGCCTGCGCTGGCTGTATCGCCGGGTCATCCGGGTTTGCTCGGCGCCGCATACCGATGCGGCGACGCTGCTGCATCGGCGCGGGCTGGACCGCGAGGCGGTGCGCATGGTCGTGCTCAGCCATTTCCACCCCGACCACATCGGCGGGCTCGGCCAGTTTCCGCAGGCGCGTTTCGTCGCCCATGCCGATGCGTGGCGGCAAGTCGAGGGCTCGGGTTGGTTCGGCCTGTTGCATGCACAGATCTGGAAGGAATTGTTGCCGACGGATTTCGTCGCGCGCCTGCAATTGCTCGACGAACGCGGCCGGCGCGGGCTCGATGGCGATCTGGCCACGCTCGGCGGCGAGGGCTGGGACCTGTTCGGGGACGGCACCCTGTTCGCGCTGCCGTTGCCGGGACATGCGCGCGGCCAGATCGGCCTGGCCTTGCGCACTCGAGAGGGCGAACGGGTGATCCTCGCCGCCGATGCGTTCTGGCATCGCGAGCAGCTCGGCCTCGGCCGCGAGCTGCCGTGGCTGACCCGGCAATTGGCGATGGACGACGCGAGCGTGTACCGCGACACCTTGCGGCGGCTGAGCCGCTTTCGCGACACGCACCCCGATGCCTGGCTGATCCCGGCGCATTGCGCGCAAACGCTGGCGGCCTGGCGCCGGCGTCATCCGGCGGCGGTGTTGGAGGCCGAGGCGGGCGAGCGGGACGGTTGATTCGCCTGCAGTGGGATGCCGCTTCGCGGCTGTTCTGGGTAGGAGCGACGCAAGTCGCGACCGCGCCGTTACGGCCTCGCGCCGCAACCTTCGCAACCCTTGTAGGAGCGGCGTGAGCCGCGACCGCGCAGCCCGGATTGCCCGCGCCGGCGGCCGCAGGTTCGCGGTCGCGGCTTGCGCCGCTCCTACCCTGGCGAAGGCACGGCGCCTCGATGGATGGCATCGGCAGTGTTGCCTCTGCGCGTCCTGTGGTCGCGGCTCACGCCGCTCCTACAGGGGATGGCGTCGCCGCCCTCCGGTGCCCTGTTGTCTGGCTGTTGTTGTGCGCGGTCTCGCACTCGCGATGGCGAAAGAAGACCCGGAGGGCGGCCTGCATGGATGCAGGCCGTTTTTCATCGGGACAAGGATGTCCCGTATGAAAAATCCCTGCGGAAGCATCGCTCGTGCGGGCCCTTGATTCAAAAAGAAGCATTTTTCTTTGGTTACCTTTCTTTTGTTGCTTATGACAAAAGAAAGTAACCCGCCGCTTCAGCGGCGGAAGCTCTGGGTTTGATCTTGATCTTGATATTTGATCTTGATCTTGATCTTGATGTTGATGCTGATGTTGATGTTGATGTTGATGTTGATGTTGATCCATTGACGAGAGCAGCACCGCAAGACTGTCGCAGCGATGTCGCGGCTTGCGCCGCTCCCACTCCTGGCGAAAGCGGACAGCTTCGAAGAATGGTGCCGGCCTCGACATCTCCTCGCCCCGTGGTCGCGACCTTCGCTACTCCGGCACCTGAACAGCCTGCCGAGTCCTGCCGACCACGACCGTTGGTCGGCTCGGACTTGCGAACTAATTAATTGTTGAATTAAATAAGCCCGATGAGCACTGCGCCCCCCACCAAGCCACCCGCCAAGCGCGGGCCGAAACCGGCCATGAAGCCTGCCGCCGCCGGCCAATCCTCCCCGGCCCAGGCCCAGGCCCCGGCCCCGGCTGCCAAGCCCAGCGCATCCAGCCCGCCGGCCGCTCCCAAGCGTGCAGCCGGCCGCCCTGCGGCGAACAAGCGCGCCCCGGGCCGGCCGGCCGCTGCCGACAACCCAGACCTGCGCGCGCGCCTGCTCGATGCGGCGATCGCCTGCTATGCGCGGCACGGCATCGCCGCGACCTCGCTGCGCGCCATCGCCGGCGAAGCCGGGGTCAATCCGGCGCTGTTGCATTACTACTTCGGCGACAAAGAACAATTGCAAGAGGCGGTCAGCAACGAGCGCCTGCTGCCGGTGTTCATGAGCCTGCGCGAAAACCTGACCCGCGAAGCGGGCGGCGACGTCATGGACCTGATCGCCGGGTTCGTCCACGGCATCGGCCGAGTGATCGCCGAGCATCCGTGGTTGCCCTCGCTGTGGGTACGCGAGGTGCTGTGCGAGGGCGGGGCGCTGCGCGAGAGCCTGCTGCTGCAGAAGATCGGCCCGCTGGTGCCGCAGATGATGGCGCGGCGTTTCGCCGAGGCCCAGCAGCGCGGGCAGATCAATGCCGAACTCGACCCGCGCCTGCTGATGGTGAGCCTGATCGGGCTGACCCTGTTCCCGGCCGCCAGCGCGCCGATCTGGCGACGCCTGTTCGACGCCGACGATCTCGACCTCGATAGCCAGCGCCGCCATGCGCTGGCTTTGCTCGACCGCGGTCTCACCCCCTGATTGCGAGGACCCCTGCGATGGATACGATGAAGCACGCACTCGGGCCGTACCCGGGTTCGCTCGCGCTCGCGCTGCTGTGCATCGCCTTGGCGGCCTGCACGCAACCGCCGGCGCAGGCGCTCGGCACCCTGGAATGGGACCGGGTCACCCTGCCGGCGCCTGCAGCGGAAAAAGTCGTGCGCATCGACGTGCGCGAAGGCGAACGGGTCCAGGCCGGCACCCGCGTGATGCAACTCGAACTCGATCGCGGCCGTTCGCAGCTAAGCGCGGCGCAGGCCCAGGCGCGGCAGTCGGCCGACGCGCTGGCCGAACTCGAAGCCGGGCCGCGCAGCGAAACCATCGCCCAGGCGCGCGCCACGCTTGCCGCAGCGCAAGCCCAGGCCGCCGATGCGGCGGCGTATTACGCCCGTGTGCAGCCGCTGGGCCGCCAGCGCCTGATCGCCGCGGCCGACGTCGACCGCGCCCGCGCCGCGGCCGGCAATGCGCAGGCCCAGGTGCGCTCCGCCCAGGCCGCGTTGCTGGAACTCGAACACGGCACCCGCCGCGAACGCATAGCCCAGGGCCAGGCCGCGCTCGCTGCGGCGCAGGCGCAGGCCGAGGTGCAGGCGGTCAACCTCGGCAAGCTCGACGTGGTCGCGCCGCGCGACGGCGTCATCGACAGCCTGCCGTACAAGCTCGGCGACCAGGCCCCGGTCGGGGCGCCGCTCGCGGTGATGCTGGTCGGCGCGCGGCCGTATGCGCGCGTCTACGTGCCCGAGCCGATCCGCCCGGACGTGCGGGTGGGGCAGAGCGCGCGGGTCTTCATCGACGGCCGCGCGCAGAAGTGGAACGGCCGTGTGCGGATGATCCGCAGCGAGCCCAGCTTCACCCCGTACTACGCGCTCACCGGCGAGGACGCGGCGCGCTTGAGCTATCTGGCCGAAGTCGAGATCACCGACGCCAAGGCCGGGCAGTTGCCGGCGGGGCTGCCGGTGCGGGTCGAGTTCGGGCCATGAGCCGCGACCTGTCCGATGCGGCGGCGTCGCGCGCGCAGCCGAAGCCGCGCGAGGACCGCGGCAGCGACCAGACGCCGGCGATCAAGGCGCGCGGCATGAGCAAGCATTTCGGCCAGCTGCGCGCGGTCGACAAGGTCGACCTGACCGTACCGCGCGCCTGCGTGTATGGGTTCCTCGGCCCGAACGGTTCGGGCAAGTCGACCACGATCCGGATGCTGTGCGGCCTGCTGACGCCGACCGAAGGCGAGATCGAGGTGCTGGGCCTCAAGATTCCGCAGCAGGCCGAAGCGCTGCGCCGGCGCATCGGCTACATGACCCAGAAGTTCTCCCTGTTCGAGGACCTCAGCGTGCGCGAGAACCTGGAGTTCCTCGCCGCCGTGCAGGACATCCCGAAGGCGCAGGCGCGCCTGCGCGTCGACGAGTTGATCGAGCAATACCATTTCGGCGATCGCCAGAAGCAACTCGCCGGCACCATGAGCGGCGGCCAGAAGCAGCGCCTGGCCCTGGCCGGCGCGGTGATCCATGCGCCCGAACTATTGTTCCTGGACGAGCCGACCAGCGCGGTCGACCCCGAGTCGCGCCGCGACTTCTGGGAGAAGCTGTTCGAATTGGCCGATGCCGGCACGACGTTGCTGGTGTCTACCCATTACATGGACGAGGCCGAGCGCTGCCACCGCCTGGCGATTCTCGACCGCGGCGTGCTGGTCGCCGACGGCACCCCGGCGGAGCTGACCGGAGCGCTCGCCGGGCGCGCGGTCGAAGTGCGCGCGGCGCAACCGCGCAAGGCCCAGCGCGTGCTGGTCGAGGTGCCCGGCGTGCTCAGCGTGGCACAGGTCGGCAACACTTTGCGGGTGCTGTTGGAAGGCGCCGATCGCGCCGAACACGGTCTGGCCGCTGCCTTGCGCGGAGCCGGGCTCGAGGCCGAGGTCGACAAGGCCGCGGCCAATCTCGAAGACGTCTTCGTCGCCGCCACCCGCGGCCGCGAAGCCGCGCCGGCGGCCACGGAGCAGAGCTCATGAAACTGCGTCGGCTATGGGCGATCGTGCTCAAGGAAATCCGCCAGTTGCGCCGCGACCGCATCACCCTGGCGATGATCGTGGTGATCCCGGTCGGGCAACTGGTGCTGTTCGGCTATGCGATCAACATGAACCCGCGCGGGCTCGATGCCGCCATCGCCGACCAATCGCAGACCGCGGCGTCGCGCGCCGTGGTCATGGACATGATCGCGACCGGCGTGATCGAGCCGGTCGCCGAGGCCGACTCGCCGCAACAGCTGATGGAAATGCTGCGGCGCGGCCGGATCAGCGTAGGCGTCAGCATTCCCGCCGATTTCGAGCGCCGCCGCATCGACGGCCGCGAAGCGGTGCAGGTGCTGGTCGACGGCAGCGATACCGTGGTGCAGAGCGCGGCGGTGCAGTTGGCGCAGATGCCGATCGACAGCACCGTGGCGGCGCCGCGCAAGGTCGCTCCTATCAGCGTGGTCGCGTTCTACAACCCGGAGCGTCGCTCGCCGGTCAACATCGTGCCGGGCCTGATCGGCGTGATCCTGACCATGACCATGGTGATGTTCACCTCGGTGGCGATCGTGCGCGAACGCGAACGCGGCAACATGGAGTTGCTGATCACCACCCCGGTCAGCCGCACCGAGTTGATGATCGGCAAGGTGCTGCCGTACGCGGTGATCGGCCTGGTCCAGACTACGGTGGTGATCCTGCTGGGCCTGTGGCTGTTCGAGGTGCCGATCAAGGGCAGCGTGCTCGACGTCTACCTCGCTGCGATCCTGCTGATCCTAGCCAACCTGACCCTGGGCCTGATGATCTCGACCAAAGCCGGCTCGCAGTTCCAGGCCATGCAGATGACCGTGTTCATCCTGCTGCCGTCGATCCTGCTGTCGGGCTTCATGTTTCCCTACGCCGGGATGCCGAAGATCGCGCAATGGCTCGCCGAGGTACTGCCGATGACCCACTTCCTGCGTCTGATCCGCGGGGTGATGCTGCGCGGCGCCAGCCTGTGGGAACTGTGGCAGGACGTGTTGTACCTGTCGGCTTTCATCGTGGTGATGATGGCGGCGGCGGTGTCCAGATTCAGTAAGCGGCTTGATTGACGGGGGGCGCTGGCTTTCTATCTGTCGCGGAGCGACGCAGCCACTTCTGTAGCAGCGGCGTAAGCCGCGACCAAGGGACGCGCAGCCATCGCACCGCCTGCGTCATTGATCGAAGCTGCGAACTGTCACGGGGGGGCGACGCAGGTCGCGACCACGCAACCCCGCACCCTTGATGCCTGTGCGCGTTCCGTGGTCGCGCTCTCGCGGAGCGACGCAGCTCTCCCTGTAGGAGCGGCGTAAGCCGCGACAAAGAGCCGCGCGGAAACCGCACAGCCTTCGTCGCCGATCGAAGCTGCGAACCGTCGCGAGGGTAGGAGCGACGCAAGTCGCGACCGCGTAACTCCGCACCCGCGCCGGTGGCTGCAGCTTCGCGGTCGCGGCTTGCGCCGCTCCTACCCCCGGCGAAGGCATGCCGCTTCGATGAATGGCGGCGGCCTTGATGCCTGTGCGCGTTCCGCGGTCGCGACTTACGTCGCTCCTACAGAGGGACGGCGCCGCATGCGTGGTGATGGCTGCTTTTGCCCCGGCCGTTGCTGTGCGTCGCCGAGCACTAGCGACGGCTAAAGAAGACCCGGAGGGCGGCCCGCTGGGATGCGGGCCGTTTTTCATCGGGACAGGGATGTCCCGTATGAAAAATCCCCGCGGATGCATCGAGCGTGCGGGCCCTTGATTCAAAACAAAGCAACTTCTTTGGTTATCTTTCTTTTGTTGCTTTAGACAAAAGAAAGTAACCCGCCGCTTTAGTGGCGGAAGCTTTGGGTTTGATCTTGATCTTCCACGAGGAATCCGCCGCGAGACCGCCGCAGTGATGTCGCGGCTTGCGCCGCTCCTACCCCGGCGATGGCGCATCGCTTCGGTGAACGACGACGGCTTTGGCACCTCTGCGCGACCCGCGGTCGCGACTCACGTCGCTCCTACAGGGGGTGGTTCCGCGGAGCTGCGTCCTGCGGGCAGTCGCCCCGCCCCAAACCGTGACCCGAGCCCAGCCTCTTGCGTGAACCGCCGGTTTTCTCGCACATTCACCGCTTCGGTCCAAACCGGGGGTTGCGATGCGCCGTTTGCGATATCTGATTGCGATGTTGTCGGCCGCCCTGGCGCTGCCGGCCGCTGCGGCCCAGGTCAGCGTGCTGACCGCGGCGCGCATTCATACCCTGGACCCGGCGCAGCCGCGCGCGGAGGCGATGGCCTTCGACGGGCAGGGCAAGATCCTCGCCATCGGCGCGCGCGCCGAGCTGTTGCGGCGGTATCCGCGGGCGCAACGGGTCGACGTCGGCGAGGCGACGGTGATTCCGGGCCTGATCGATTCGCACGCGCACATGCTCGAACTCGGCTTGAACAAACTCGGCGCCGACCTGGTCGGCACCCGCAGCAAGCAGGAGGCGCTGCAGCGGCTGCGCGATTTCGCCAAGCAACTCGCGCCCGGGCAGTGGCTGATCGGCGCCGGCTGGGACCAGAACGATTGGCCGGACGCGCGCTTCCCGAGCGCGGCCGATCTCGATGCCGAGTTCCCCGACCGCCCGGTTTGGCTGCAACGCATCGACGGCCACGCCGGCTGGGGCAACAGCGCGGCGATGCGGGCGACTGCGCGCGATCTGTCCGGGGACTGGCAACCCGAAGGCGGCAAGATCCTGCGCGACGCCCAGGGCCGGCCGAACGGCATCTTCATCGACGACGCGATGGCGCTGGTCGAGTCGTCGCGGCCGCCGTTCGATGCGGCCACCGCCGAGCGCGCCCTGGTCCTGGCGATGCAGGAAGCGGTGGCGCATGGCCTGACCGGCGTCCACGACGCCGGGGTCAACCTCGAACTGTTGCGCGGCTATCAAAGCCTGGCCGAGCGCGGCGCCTTGCCGCTGCGCATCACCGCCTTCGCCGCCGGCGACGGCGATGCCCTGGAGCACCTTTGCAGCGAGGGCCTCTACCAGCATCCCGGCCGCCGCCTGCGCATGCGCGGGGTCAAACTGTATGCCGACGGCGCGCTCGGCAGCCGCGGCGCGGCGATGCTCGAGGATTACAGCGACGACGCCGGCAACCGCGGCCTGTTGCGGATGACGCCGCAGGCGATGGCGAAGGCGGTCGCGAAGGCCAGGCGCTGCGGCGTGCAGGTGGCGACCCACGGCATCGGCGACCGCGGCAACCGCCAGGTCCTGGACCTGTATCAGCAGGCGCTGGGCGACGGCGCCCAAGCCAGCGACCATCGCTGGCGCATCGAGCATGCGCAGATTCTGGCGCCTCAGGATCTGCCGCGCCTGGCCGCGCTGCACGTGATCGCGGCGATGCAGCCCACCCATGCCACCAGCGACATGCCCTGGGCCGAGGACCGCATCGGCGCGCATCGCATCGTCGGTGCGTATGCCTGGCGGCAGTTGCGCGACAGCGGCGCGCGCCTCGCGCTGGGTTCCGACTTCCCGGTCGAAGCGGTCGATCCGCGGCTGGGCCTGTACGCCGCGGCGACCCGCAGCGACGCGGCCGGTCAGCCGTCCGGCGGATGGCATCCGGAAGAGAAGTTGACCGCGTTCGAAGCCTTGCGCGGTTTCACCCTCGACGCCGCCTACGCAGGTTTCGCCGAAACCGAAGTCGGCAGCCTCGCGGTCGGCAAGCGCGCCGACTTCGTCGTGCTCAAGCAGGACCCGCTCGCGATCGACCCGCGCGAGCTGCGCCAGCTGACGGTGCTGGCGACCCATGTCGACGGCCAGCCGGTGTGGCGCGCCGAGCGGTCCGCGCCCTGACGGCGTGCGCCTGACCTTTGGCGGGCGAGGTCCGAGGCCAGACGACAGTCGTAACTCTGCTGGTCCCTTGGCTGTTCGACGTGCCGGTTCGACGCGGTGACGATGGGCCTGACGGCGGCGCGCTTCCGCATGCGGCCGGACTGAGCGCCGCCGCTGCGAGCGCACGCTGGGTATCGGTTGCGCTGCCGTCCGCGTACGGCTCCGCACTGCGATCATGCAGCAGGGATGACGATTGTAACGGACTCGTAATTCCGTGATTGTCAATCCGGATTTTGCCGCGATTCCAATTGAAAGCGTGTAGGCGATCAGATTTTATCGCCTGCGCCGACCCTAGCATCGCTCCCGAACAGCCAGCCTTGGGGGCCCGCAATGAAATCGACACTTCTGCGCGCAGCGCGGATGGGCGCAGCGTCGCGCCTGTTGCTAGCGTTGGGAATCTTGATCGCCTTGCGCGGCGTCACGCCGATGCCCGACTACGGCGGGCCCTATCCCGGCGCCCCGGATCCGCTGCTGCCGCGCGCCGATCGCGGCGCGATCGGCGCCGCGCCCGCGGTGCGGTTCGCCGACATTCCCGCCACCGACGGCGAAGCCGCGCGCTTCCTCACCCAGGCCACGTTCGGGCCGACCCGCGAAGACATCGACCGTCTCAAGCAGATCGGCTACACCGCCTGGATCAACGAGCAGATCGGCTATCCGGTGTCTTCGCAGCTGACGTTCCTCAAGAACGCCCGCGCGCGCAGGCCCAACGACTACAGCCGCGACTGGCGGCTGGACGCGTGGTTCGTCAACGCCGTGGGCGGCAAAGACCCGATCAAGCCGACCCTGATCGTGCACCGCGATCAGTTGCGCCAGCGAGTGGCGTTCGCGCTCAGCCAGATCATGGTGGTGTCGGATGCGACCTCCGATCCTCTCCAGCACGCGTCGTACGGATTGGGCCACTACTACGACACCTTGGCCCGCGACTCGTTCGGCAACTTCCGCACCTTGCTCGAGGACGTGACGCTGCACCCGGTGATGGGCATCTATCTGTCGATGCTGCAGAACCGCAAGCCCGATCCGGTCAACAACATCCGTCCCGACGAGAACTTCGCGCGCGAAGTGATGCAGTTGTTCAGCGTCGGCCTGGTCCAGCTCAATCAGGACGGCACGCCGCTGCTCGACGCGGACCAGCAGCCGATCCCGACCTACGGCCAGGACACCGTCAGGGGGTTCGCCCACGTGTTCACCGGCTGGACTTTCAAGGGCTGCCAGGCCGAAGGTTCGTTCGATTGCTATTTCTACGAGGTCGATGCGCCGGCCTGGGTGTCGCCGATGGAGAACCATGCGGCGTACCACGCCTCGGCGCAGGAGAAGCAGTTGCTGCTGTATCCGGGGGTGAGCCTGCCGGGCGGCAAGCTCGCCGCCGGCGGCAGCGGCCGCGCCGATCTGAGCGCGGCGCTGGACAATATCTTCAATCATCCCAACGTCGGGCCGTTCATCGGCAAGCAGTTGATCCAGCGGCTGGTGACCAGCAATCCCAGCCCGGCCTACGTCGGCCGCGTCGCGGCGGCGTTCAACGACAACGGCCAGGGCGTGCGCGGCGACATGCGCGCGGTGGTCAGCGCGATCCTGCTCGATCCCGAAGCGCGCGACCCGGCCGCGCAGCCGGCGCATTTCGGCAAGGTGCGCGAGCCGATCCTGCGCCTGACCCACCTGTGGCGCGCGCTGAAGGGACGGTCCAAGAGCGGCCACACCGAGGAGTTCTGGAGCGTCGACAACTACCTCGGCCAACTGCCGATGTATGCGCCGTCGGTGTTCAACTTCTTCAGCCCGCGCTACGCCCCCAGCGGCGAGCCGCAGAGCCTGGGGCTGGTGGCGCCGGAATTGCAGTTGGCGACCGACTACATGATGCCGGCCAACGAAAGCTATCTGATGAGGAAGATCTTCGAGGCCTACATCGGCAACCCGGAAGGCATCGGCAACGACGAGGTGGCGATCGACCTCAGCGCGGAGGTCGCGCTGGCGAACGACATTCCCGCATTGATCGCGCGTTACGACGCGTTGTTCCTGTCCGGGCAGATGACCGATCAGATGAAGCAAGTGCTGACCCGGCGGCTGAGCGGCATGCCGGCCAACACCACCGCGGCCAAGCGCCTGCGAGTGCAGGAGGCGCTGTACGTGATCGTCAACTCGCCCGATTACATCGTGCAGAAGTAAGCAGGAATACGGAGAGAATACTCATGAAACGTCGGCAATTCCTGACCAACACGATCTGCGCCGCGCTCGGCGGCGCCGGCCTGTATTCTGCGCTCGGCAACTTGCGCCTGGCGCAGGCGGCCGCCAACGCCTACGGGCCGTCGCGCTTCGACGACTACAAGGCCCTGGTCTGCGTGTTCCTGTTCGGCGGCAACGATTCGTTGAACATGATCGTGCCGCGCGACGACGGTCATTACCGGCAATACCGCACCGCGCGCGCGACCCTGGCGGTCGAACAGAACCGATTGCTGCCCTTGGTCGCGCAAGCCGGCGGCGGCGCTTCGGACGGCGCCGAGTACGGTTTGCAGGCTTGCACCACCGATGAGGACCCGGTCGGCATGGGCGGTCTGCAAGGCTTGTTCAACAGCGGGCAGGCGGCGGTGCTGGGCAATGTCGGCACCCTGATCCGGCCGACCAGCAAGGCCGATTACCTCAATCAATCGGTCGAACTGCCCCCGCAATTGTTCTCGCACAACGACCAGCAACAGTACTGGCAGGTCTCGCGCACCGGCGCGGGCCGCGGCTACGGGTGGGCCGGGCACATCGCCGACCTGCTGCGCGACGCCAACCCCGACGCCTTCATTCCGATGTCGGTGTCGTTGAACTTCGAAAGCATCCTGCAGCGCGCGAGCCAGTCCAGCCAGTACGTGATCGGCAACGACGGTCCGCGCCAGTTCAGCCGTTTCGAGTGGGACGACGACAGCCGCCGGGCGTTTCTGGAGCTGATGGCGCCCGGCGCGCAGTCGCACGTGTTCGGGCGAAGTTACGCCGGCGCATTCCGCCGAGCGCGAGAGAACGCCTCGGCGGTGGCGATGGCGCTCGAGGCCTCGGCGCCGTTGCAGACCGCGTTTCCCGACTCCGACCTGGGCAATCAACTGCGGATGGTGGCGCGGCTGATCAAGGTGCGCGAGGTGCTGGGGCTGAAGCGGCAGGTGTTTTTCGTGTCGATGGGCGGATTCGACCACCACGACGGCTTGCTCGGCGATCAGCCGGGCTTGCTGGCGCGGCTGTCGCAGGCGATGACCGCTTTCCATGCGGCCACCGGCGAACTCGGCGTGGCCGACAAGATCACCGCGTTCACCGCCTCGGATTTCGGCCGCACCCTGTCGTCCAACGGCGACGGCTCCGATCACGGCTGGGGCGGTCATCACTTCATCGTCGGCGGCGCGGTGCGCGGCGGGCGGTTCTTCGGCGCCATGCCGACCCTGGTCAACGGCGGCGACGACGATGCCGGCTGGGGCCAGATCATTCCGACCACCTCGGTGGACCAGTATGGGGCGACCTTGGCGCGGTGGTTCGGGGTGGGCGACAGCGAGCTGGATCTGATCTTCCCGAATCTGGGCAACTTCAACTCGCGCGATCTCGGATTTATGGCTTAAGCAGCCGACGTGGCGCACAGTCGCACGGCGCCGCCGGCCTTTGCCATGCGCGGGCTTAATAGCGTGCTGCGCTTTGTTGCGGGCGGAGCCGACTGCCCGCGGGAGAGCGCATCGGCGCCGTCGCTGGGCACGTCGTTTCGGCGACGGCGGGCCTCTGGAGACCTAGAGCGTTCTCGCTCGAAAGGCCCTGGATTCCCGCCTTCGCCGGAATGACGGCAGGTAGGGACACGGTGGGGAAGGTCAGGCGCGCGACGAGCGGGAAGCAGTGTGAGTGAGCAAGACCGCGATCGGAAGTAGATGAGCAAGGCGCGTACCGCGTCAGCACTGCGACCCGCCACGGCTCTTACGAATCCCGATTCCCGATTCCCGAATCCCGAGTCCCGAGTCCCGCCTCACCGAGCTGCCTACAACGGCCGATACATCACGAACACGTCGACCAAACCCAGCGAGACATGGCGGAAGGCGTTCGGCACCCGGCCGACGATCTCGAAGCCGTGCTTGAGCCACAGGTGCACGGCGGCGCTGTTGCTGCTGACCACGTAGTTGAACTGCATCGCCACGAAGCCGGCTTCGCGCGCCTGTTCGAGCGAATGCGCGCACAGCGCCGAACCCACGCCCTGGCCCCAGGCGCGCTCGGCGACCATGTAACTGGCGTTGGCGACGTGGTCGCCGCGGCCGGACTGGTTCGGGCCGAGCTTGTAGCAGCCCAGGGTCTCGCCGTCGGCCTCGGCGATGAAGGTCCGGTACGGCGGCGAGGTCCACATCTCCTGCGCGCGCTCCATCGAGAGCTCGGCCGGGTAGTTGTAGCTTTCGCCGCGCGCGAGCACTTCGCGGAAGATCGGCCAGACCCGTTCGAATTCGTCGGCGGCCAGTTCTCGGATGATGAAGTCGCGGTCCATGCGGGGTCCGTTGCGGGGTTCAGGCGGCGGCGCGGCCGTCGTCGACGACGACGCGCCCGCGCAGCGAGTTGGCCATGGCTTCGGTGATCAGCACGTCGACGAAGCCGCCGATCAGGCGGGCCGGCGCGGCGAAGTTCACCGAGCGCATGTTCTCGGTCTTGCCGGTCAGCTCGTTGGGGTCGCGGCGCGAGGGGCCTTCGACCAGCACGCGCTGGACGCTGCCGACCATGGCTTCGGAGATGCGCGCGGCGTTGGCGTTGATCGCCGCCTGCAGGCGCGACAGGCGCGCATGCTTTTCGGCGTCGCCGACGCTGTCTTCGAGGTCGGCCGCCGGGGTGCCGGGGCGGCGCGAGTAGATGAAGGAGAACGACTGGTCGAAACCGACGTCTTCGATCAGTTTCATGGTCTTCTCGAAATCGGCCTCGGTCTCGCCGGGAAAGCCGACGATGAAGTCCGAGGACACCGAGATGTCCGGGCGCACCGCGCGCAGCTTGCGGATCTTCTGCTTGAACTCGAGCGCGGTGTAGCCGCGCTTCATCGCCGCCAGGATGCGGTCGCTGCCGGCCTGGACCGGCAGGTGCAGGTAGTTGGCCAGTTGCGGCACGTCGCGGTAGGCCTCGATCAGCGAGTCGCTGAACTCCAGCGGATGCGAGGTGGTGAAGCGGATCCGGTCGATCCCGTCGATTTCGGCGATGGTGCGGATCAGCAGGCCGAGGTCGGCGACGTCGGCTTCGGCGCCGCTGTCGCCCGCTCCGCTCTCGCCGGCTTCGCCGTCGGCCGGCATGGGGCCGCGGTAAGCGTTGACGTTCTGGCCGAGCAGGTTGATCTCGCGCACGCCCTGGGCGGCCAGTTGCGCCACCTCGACCAGCACGTCCTCGAACGGGCGGCTGACTTCTTCGCCGCGGGTATAAGGCACCACGCAGAACGAGCAGTACTTGCTGCAGCCTTCCATGATCGAGACGAAGGCGCTCGGGCCTTCGGCACGCGGCTCGGGCAGGCGGTCGAACTTCTCGATCTCGGGGAAGCTGATGTCGACCTGGGGCAGGCCGGTCTCGCGCTTGGCGCGGATCATTTCCGGCAGGCGGTGCAGGGTCTGCGGGCCGAACACCAGGTCGACGTAGGGCGCGCGCTTGACGATCGCCGCGCCTTCCTGCGAGGCGACGCAGCCGCCGACGCCGATGATGACCGGGCGGCCGCCCTGCTTGTGCTGTTTCCAGCGGCCGAGCCGGCTGAACACCTTCTCCTGGGCCTTCTCGCGGATCGAGCAGGTGTTGATCAGGATGACGTCGGCTTCGCTCACGTCCTGGGTCAGTTCGAGGCCGTCGCTGGCGGCGAGCACGTCGGCCATCTTGGCCGAGTCGTACTCGTTCATCTGGCAACCGTGGGTCTCGATGAACAGTTTTTTCGCTCCCGGCGCGCCGGTGGCGGGCGGGGAGGCAGACCCGGCGGCCGGAGCCGTGGGCAGGGGGTGCAGGTCGGTCATGGGTGTCCGGGTCCGGGAAGGGCGGCGGTTAATCCGCGCCGGAAGGGGCGACAGTTTAGCCCCAAGCCGGGTCCTGCGGGCCCGAGCCGGGCTGGGCGTCACGTTTCCGTATCAAGGACTTGGCAGCGCAGGCGCGGCAGTGGACACTCCCGCCCATGAGGGGGAGCTCGCTGCTGTTGGGGATCGTGTGCCTGCTGGCCGTCGCGCCGGCGGTGGCCGGAACCGTTTACCGTTGCGAAAGCGCCTCGGGCGAGCGCAGCTACGTCAGCAAGAAGGTCAAGGGCGCGAGCTGCGTCGTCGCGGGCCAGTACATCAACCGCCCCAACCGCCCGCGCAATCCGACCCCGGTGTCGTACGCCCCGCCGGCGATGGGTTCGGTGGGCTCGGGCAGCGCGACCTCGGCCCCGGCCTCGATCCACAACAACCCCCCGGCTACCTATAGCGGCGCCGCCGCGACCATGGCCGCGGCCGGGCTCAAGCCGGCTGCGTTCGTGCCTGGTCAAGCCGTGCCTGCCCAAGCCATGCCGGACAAGGCCGCGGCCGGCCAGGCCGGCAGCAACGCGATCGCCCCGGTGGTCGCGGTGCCGGCGACCCCGCGGGCGGCCCCGACCCGGCTGGTCCAGGGGCAGGTCTACTCCTACATCAAGGACGGCGTCCGCCATTACACGAGCAAGCGGCCCAAGGGCCTGGCCAATGTCTCGGCGATGCGGACCATCCGCTACAGCTTCATCGAGAGCTGCTACGCCTGCGGCGCGCGGCCCGGGGTCAACTTCGGCACCCTGCGCCTGAACACCGAGGCCTTCTCGGCCGAGATCGCCGCGGCGGCGCGCCAGCACGGGGTCGAGGAGGCGATCGTGCGCGCGATCATCCATGCCGAATCGGCTTACAACCCCAACGCGATGTCGCGGGTCGGCGCGCAGGGGCTGATGCAGCTGATGCCGGCGACCGCGCGCCGGTTCGGGGTCGGCAACGCGTTCGACGCCGGCCAGAACATCCAGGGCGGGGTGCAATACCTGGCCTGGCTGCTCAAACGCTTCAACGGCAACCTGACTCTGGCCGCGGCCGGCTACAACGCCGGCGAGGGCGCGGTCGACAAGTACAAGGGCGTGCCGCCGTACAACGAGACCCAGCGCTACGTACAGCGGGTCGCCGTGCTCGCCGAGCGCTACCGCTCGGCCACGACCGTCGCGCGCTGAGCCTTCGCCGTACGCCTGGCGCAAGCGAGGCTCCGCACGCGAGGCCCGCCGCACGCGGGCCCGTCCGCCGGCCCGGACCAAGCCGCCCGCATCGAATCCCTCCATGACCGGCCGCCTCGCCGCCTTCGTACGCCTGCGGGGCGCGGTTGCGCGAGGGCGCGGCGCCGCGGCGGCGTCCGGAACCG